>NZ_AP025294.1:0-300000 GCF_036492425.1 Persicobacter psychrovividus | reverse complement strand
AAATATTCGTCGCCGAGCCTCATTTGTGTACCATTTTAATAAGGGGTTAAGCTTCAAAGAGATTTGTGCTAATGAAAAAGCAGATCCCAATACAGTGAAGAGATGGCTTAATAAATGGGACGCAATCAATGAGTTAGATGAAACCCAAAATAAAATAGGAGATACTGAATTTATCCGACTTATTTATGAACAATTAACTGATTCTAAAAGAAGCGGAAGGAAACCTCGTTTAACTGCCGAAGAAAAAATTCAAGTGCAAACATTAAGCTGCCAAGATCCTCAAGATTATGATGTTCCAATCACTGAATGGTCTCATGAGTCTTTGAGTGAGCAAGCGAAGAAAATGGGAATCGAAATCTCATCAAGTCATGTTGGTCGACTTTTAAAAAAATGAATTAAGTCCTCATAAAACTGAATATTGGATACATCCAAAAATAGGTGACCAACAGGAGCATAACGACCGTGTTTCTGATGTTTGCAGTGTTTATTTGGAGCAATCAGACGATGTTGTGACTATTTCTGTGGATGAAAAGACGGGTATTCAAGCTAAACAAAACATAAAAATAACCACAGCAAAAAGCGGTCAAGTTAAGCGAGTAGACCCAGAATACAAGCGGAACGGAACGACCTGTTTAATCGCAGGCCTGAATATAATGGACGGCGAGGTCACCAAATATCAACTTGGACAGACTCGGAATGAGGAGGATTTTTGTAAATTTATAGAGTCAATCATCGATAAATACCCTAACAAAAAAATCGTTTTTATTGCAGACCAGCTTAATACACATAAATCAGAGTCATTAGTCAAGCTAATTGCTGATAAAGTAAATTATGACAGTGATTTAGGTAAGAAAGGACGGTGTGGAGTATTAAAGACGATGAAGTCCAGGATGGAATTTTTAGAGGATAAAGACCATAAAATCAGATTTCAATATACTCCAAAACATTGCTCTTGGTTGAACCAAATAGAGAATTGGTTTGGCCGTTTACAGAAGCATGTAATTCGTAATGGGCAATTTAACTCGGTCCCTAATTTAGAAAGAAAAATCACCAACTATATTGAGTATTACAATGAAAGATGGAAAAAGCCAATTGAGTGGT
The DNA here is from genome assembly GCF_036492425.1 of Persicobacter psychrovividus. Taxonomy (NCBI): domain Bacteria; kingdom Pseudomonadati; phylum Bacteroidota; class Cytophagia; order Cytophagales; family Persicobacteraceae; genus Persicobacter; species Persicobacter psychrovividus. The sequence continues at coordinate 298,899 of NZ_AP025294.1, read as the reverse complement.
GTTTTGGTGGGTTTTAAATCGGGTGGTATTTAAGGGTTATCGCACTAGACTTCATCGTCTTTAATATTCCACACCGGCTGGATATACCGTTCATATTGACACCCCCTAACGGGCATATTGACACCCCCCTGTTTCAGTTCGGGGAATGGCAGAAGTTTGTTTTCAAGTTAACTTAATTTTCTCCTACTTTCGCCTTTTAATTCTATCCTGTGGGAGGTATGTACCAAACGGTCCAAAATAGCATCGGCGATGGTTCGTTCGTTGATGATCTCATACCAGTCGCTTACGGGCATCTGGCTGATGATAATGGTGGACTTTCGAGCATGTCGGTCTTCAATCACCTCCATTAGGTCTTGTTGCTGTTGTGCGTCGAGTTTTTGCAGACCAAAGTCATCGATTATGAGCAGGTCGGCTTTGGCAAGTTTGACAAATAATTTGGCAATCGTACCGTCTATTCGGGCAACCTTCAGACTGGCCATCAGCTTTTTGAAGTTAAAATAGAGGGTGCTATTTCCTTGGGTACATGCCTGATAGCCCAACGCTGAGGCAACAAAACTTTTACCACATCCGGTGGCTCCAGTTACAAGTACGGATTGTCCTTTTCCAATGTACTCTCCGGTAGCCAGTTGCATAACCTGCCCCTTGTCAAGCCCTCTGTTGGTATCAAAGTGTAGCTCGGCAACACTGGCCTGGTAGCGAAAGTTAGCTGTCCTTATCAGGCGTTTTTCCCTGTTGGTCTGCCGGTGGTCTGCTTCTGCCTGAAGCAGCAGGTTCAGCCCGTCGGTAAGGCTCAATTCATGAAGCTGTTTGCTTTGCCTGAGCGTCTCCCACTGCAGGCTCATTCCTTTGAATGAAAGCTCTGATAGCTGTTTTTCGATTAATGAATACATAATGTTGGTTTAGTTGTAATAAGATTTTCCTCGGGTGTTTTCATGTTGGGGCAAAGGGGTTTGAGGTGGTGGACTGCTGTTGATATAGGTTTTGTTTCGTAGTACATTCTGGACAAAAGTATAGTTGTATTGCTCTGCCTCAATAGCCATCCTAATGGCCGTTTCGAAGTGCTCTTTAGGGTAGGATCGCATCAGGTTGAGTAAGCCGTCAAAGCTCCTAAAAAGCTGCTCAGGATATTGTTTTTTTGAGATCATCACCTCCATCATCCGTTCCAGCTCAGGGCACATACTGGCCTTTTTCAGGTAGTTATCCGTACTGCGGGATCGATAGTGTTGGTGCTGCGAACACAGGTGGTCTTTGTTGGTTGTGTAACCACTGGTTTTATTCCTTCGGTGGGTAGCAACCAGTTTGGACTGGACAAAAATATTGACAATCGTATCGGTATAAATCAGCTGAGCCTTCTGCCCGATGTATTCAAAAGGGACGCTGTAATGCCGTTGATCGATGCCCATGAGCACATGTCCGTTCTGCGCAACAGTGTAATTTCGATAATATTTGATCTCGAAAGGCTGATCGGGAAGCGGTGAAAGTAGTGGCTTTTCCTTGGAAACAAACTGCTCTGTTCGGCAGTAATCACGTTTCTGCATCCGCGTTTGGTTGTGTTTTCCGATGTAAGAAATAAGGGCATTGTTGAGCTCCTGAAGACTGAAATATTGCTGATTACGCATTCTGGCATAGGCTCGTTGATAGATCAACTTGACCTGGTTCTCGACCAAAGCCTTGTCCTGTGGCTTCCTCGGACGTGCCGGTACCACTACGGTCCCATAATGGTTCGCAAAATCCTCCAAAACCCTGTTGATCTTGGGCTCATAACGGTTGGTTTGAACTACTGCCGCTTTCAAATTGTCCGGCACAAGCGCCTTCGGAACACCCCCAAGATGCTCCAAACAGCATTTTAGCGCAAAAATAAAGTCATCGGTCGTCTGCGACGGAACGGCCATCGCAAAACAATAATCCGAGTACGGAAGGCAGGCCACAAAGACCTGGCAGTTGATCACCTCACCCGTTTCGGCATCAATATAAGGTAAAGTTGCACCTGCATAATCGATATAAAGCTTGTCTGCCGGAAGGTGATCCAGAGGTAAATTGGGGTGCTTCTGACGCATATAACGCCTGAGATGAAAGCAAAATTGCGAATATTTGTAGCCATCAGGATGCCCTTCAATATACTCCTGCCAAAGCAGTCCCTTGGTAACCCCTTTCTTGCCAAGCTCTTGCGATAAACTGGGTAAAAGCTCCTTCATTTGTTCATAACGAATATCCTTATAGGCCGGATCGCCCGAAGAAAAGAACTTACTCAGCGATAATTCATCCTGACTCAGAAAATAGTCAATCGGCTTACCTGACTTTTTTAGCTTGCGTCGATAAGCCTTGATGGTGTTGATGCTCACCCGCGTGCTTAGGTGAATCGACTTTTGTGAGCGACCCTGATGAAGCATCCGAATAATCTGGCGTAATTTACTCATAGTGATCGGTTTGCCTGCCATGCCTATACTTTTTGGTTGATTACCCAAAAAAGTATTTTTTACCGACATTATACTTGGTATAGTGCAATTAATTCTTCAACAATAGGGGTGTCAGCTTGCTCCGTTATTCTCGTCCAAAAATCGGAGCGTTAGGGGGTGTCAGCTTGCTCCGTTGTATCCACCGGCCTTTCTTACCTAAATCACTGTCATAATTTATTTTATCAGCAATGAGCTTGACTAATGACTCTGATTTATGTGTATTAAGTTGGTCTGCAACAAAAACGATTTTTTTGTTAGGGTATTTATCGATGATCGACTCTATAAATTTACAAAAATCCTCCTCATTCCGAGTCTGTCCAAGTTGATATTTGGTGACCTCGCCGTCCATTATATTCATGCCTGCGATTAAACAGGTCGTTCCGTTCCGCTTGTATTCTGGGTCTACTCGCTTAACTTGACCGCTTTTCGCCGTGGTTATTTTTATGTTTTGTTTAGCTTGAATACCCGTCTTTTCATCCACAGAAATAGTCACAACGTCGTCTGATTGCTCCAAATAAACACTGCAAACATCAGAAACACGGTCATTATGCTCCTGTTGGTCACCTATTTTTGGATGTATCCAATATTCAGTTTTATGAGGACTTAATTCGTTTTTTTAAAAGTCGACCAACATGACTTGATGAGATTTCGATTCCCATTTTCTTCGCTTGCTCACTCAAAGACTCATGAGACCATTCAGTGATTGGAACATCATAATCTTGAGGGTCTTCACAACTCAATGTTTGCACTCGAATTTTTTCTTCGACAGTTAAACGAGGTTTCCTTCCGCTTCTTTTAGAATCAGTTAATCGTTCATGAATAAGTCGGATAAATTCAGCGTCTCCTATTTTATTTTGGGTTTCATCTAACTCATTGATTGCCTCCCATTTGTTAAGCCATCTTTTCACTGTGTTGGGATCTGCTTTTTCAGTTTTACAAATCTCTTTAAAGCTTAACCCTTGATGAAAAAGGTAAACAAATGAGGCTCGGCGACGAATATTTGAAGGCGTCTTCCCACTACCAATAATTTTAAATAGTAGTGTCTTTTCTCGCTCCGTCAGATCAATGACAATAGATGTTTTTCTTCCCATATAGTGATTCAAGAAAAAATCATGCTAAATTTAAGGGCTGTTGCACTAGTTTACACACTTTGTGGGATAGTGTCCGTTTTTACTTTTTCAGTTGAAAACTAAATTCGTTAATGCTTGTCTTGCGGATTGCTTCGTTGCATTATTTTCTGAAAATAGCATGTTATTTTTTTCCTTCATATAGATTATCCAATCTTGATAAATTAAACCTTTAAAGTATATGCTTACGTAAGCTGGTTTATGCTCATATATATAATTAATTATTTTTTCTTGATATGAGGATTGGGATATCGGGGAGGGCCAAAGAGGGAAAAATGCTGTGCATGAATAATTAATAGCTTGTTCATTTACTCTTTTCCCATTTTGGTACTGAAAGAAATAATTAATTATTTTTTTTTCAAAAACATGTTTTGATACATGTTTAAAATAATACACGATTCGATCAAGTTGTTGATGCGCAATTTCGACTGATATTTCTTTCTTTATACCTTCAAATTCTATATCGTGGTTTGGGTCCTTAAAGGAAATTGAGAATGTTTGATCCCCATTATTTATAACTTTAAAATTCGATGATACTTTAAGACTATCATAAATATGATCTTTTGCTTTACTTCTATTTTCAATAGAATATGTGTTTACTGAAGCTAATGCATTTTTATCGTTTTCATCCTTTAAAATGATCCCAAAATTTTCCTCCCCAGATTGGGGTCGTAAATGAATATGCTCAATCATCGATATTGAGTTCGATATTTTATTGAGGTGGTTTAGGAGGTGTTGTGAGTTATAAATATAGTTTATGGCATCTTTTTTATTGCGTAAAACTGCCAACTTATAAATTTTTTTAGTTTGGTGGTGTTGTAAATAAACGACTTTTCCATCTTTAAAATTAAGTAAATAATTTGACAAGTCTTTGCCACTTTGAAGCACCCAGTCAGGGATATCTTGATTCTTTAATCTAAACTTTGGATCTATATTTACCTCAATAAGATCATCTTCATCGATAAAATCTACGTCTGTATGAATTGGCATTTTTAGACTCTCAAGCTTTACCTCCTTATCTGATGTAATGCAATAGTCATTCATGCAAACAAGTGCTTGAGAATTAAGGTTAAAAAAGTGGTTGACTTTTTGAATAATTCCTGCTGGTATATAAGTTTGATCGACAGTTTTGCATCCTTTATTTTTATTTAGTTGAATTTCTTTTAAGTGCTTGAAAAGGTTCTTTTTACCTATAAATTCTGATGTATGATCTAAATAATTTGGAACTTCTTCTCCATAAATATTTAAAAGATAATCAAGAAATCTACTTTTTCGTAATTGTCTATTGTCGATCGTTTCTCCAAGTTTTTTTAACAGAAGTGGGTATTGATCTTGATTAGCCCCTTGAATTAGCTCTTCAAATAATGGAATACCTTTCATTGGAATAAAATTGTAAGTACTATTGTCAATATCACTGTATGAGTATAATTTATTTACATGCTCAAGTTGTCCAAAAAAATTTGCCATCAGTTGCTCTAATAGCAGTAAATATCCTTTTAATTGTAAAACAGTGTCTTTTTTATATTGGGGAGCATTAGCCCCTATGCCATCTTCTCCAAGGCGATAAACAGAAGGGAAATCATGCTGAATAGAATGATAAAATGCCAAATCTTCTTTTTTTTCCGCTCTTTCTACCTCTTTTGTGGTGGTATTAGGTGTTGGAGGTATTAAACTTGATTTTTCTTTATATTTTCGAAAAAACGTAGCAAAATCAATGGGGGTATAACCTTCATTCTGCTTTTTGACTTGAAGTTTATAGTCTTCCGTTTGAAGAGGCAAAGTTAATGTTGGTTTGACATTTCCCTGTATATCTATTTGATCTACAAAAACAGTTTTGTTACTCTCGATTTTAAAGTTTTTCAATCGTTTCACTCCTACTGTATCCAGAATTATTTTCATAATTTCCGATGAAAGTATGCGATTTAATTTGGGTTTAAGTTGTTTATCTAAAATTATTCCATTTTTGAGTAGAGGGCCATTTAGTTTTTGTGCTAAATTTAATCCATGCCCATTATCACCTTTAGAGTGATAATAGGTCATTTTTGGACGAATGAAGAGTTCAATTTGTGCATATATATTAGCCAATACAGTTTCAGTTTGATAGTGGTCTTCAATCTCAATTTGCCCTGATAAGTTTATCGGTAAATGCTCAAGGATAATTACATGTTTTAAATCTTCTCCAAGATTTCTATGTTGATGAAAAATTTGAGATATTTTATGCTTAATTATGGACAGTTCTGTAGTGGTGATCAGGTCAGACTTGTCAATATCCACCAAAATATCATATAGCCCCTTTATCTTATTTGCATCCTCAACTTTTCTTACCCAAACATTTCTGGCTTCAGGAATTTGGTCAAAAATAATCTTTCGAAGGTCATTTTCAGTAACAGCTTCTGATGGAAATGATTGTTCAGCAGAAAGTAGTGTGTTTTGTATATTCTCAAAAGGAAAAATAGTCTGTCCTGGATTTCTTTCCGCTCGATAAATCATATCTGCGGTAGCTAAGGCTAATTGCTCCAATACCGTAATCCCTGGATCGTGAATATTATGGTCTGTCCAGTATGCTCCCCCAAATTCTCCTAATAATTTTCTACCGTAGTTAAAAATTTCTTTGAAATCCAATATGTTTTTTACTTGGTCCATGACTTCTTATACTTCTTTACTACTTTGTTCGGTGATTTGAAAGTTTAATTTACCAATTAGTTCAAAGACCTCTTCAAAAGGTCTTTTCGCAAGGGCTGAAAAAATGAGAGTAGCCTCTTGATGTGTGATCTTGATATTTAATTCTTTACTTTTTTTCATTAATTATACAATTATCCATGAAGGTGTCTTGCCAAAGTTCTGCAATGTGATATTGAATATGAAAAGCGCCATTGTAATCTGTTCGGGTGCGCATCTGTAACTGGTAATTATAGGTTTCTCCTGTCCATCTTAATTGAATTTTATTAAGACGTATGCCGTAATGTGCGTGTGTAGCTTCTATAGTATTTTTTGATTTTCCATAAGTGCTCATTGCTTTTGCGTAAATCATTGCATATCGGCCGGTTTTCTTTTTCCCTACTCCAGCGACAACCTCAAATAGGTGACATCCATTAAGGTCTCCTACGATGGTATGCCATTTTCCATCAGCGGGGATATGCCCTCTGTAAGCGGTTCCCTCTCTGGCAGGGCTACCAATGACCCCATTGACTTCGAGTGCAAAGGAAGGGTTGCGGTTTTGGATACCTACATTACCATTTTGGCTAAGGCTCAAAACAGGATCCCCTTGAGCATTTTTGTAATGTAAGCTTGCTGTAGCCTTATCTACGGCGGCATTCCATGCTGGGCTTCTGTCTTCGATATTTTTAAAATAGGAGATGAGTTTTTCGGAGGCTCCTACAGCAGATAACATTAACCCGTCCTCCATTGTTTTAGACATTCCGTCGTCGACTTTATTGACCACAGAGTCTATTAAGTCATGAAAATTTGACGCTGTTGGTAATTTTCCTCTGTTAAAAAAATCTTTAAGTGTGGCTCTATTCTTCAAACTCATAGTATTATTGTTCAATGATGAAATCATCTCCTAAGGCCAAGTGTGAAATTCCTGCTTGTTGTGCAGACGTATCGTATTCATCGGAGATTAATTCAATTTGGTGGTTATCGGCAGAAATTAATATACTCCATGGATGTGTAGCCTTAAGTTGATCACCTTTCATGCGAGCAGTATCAATTAGTGTATACTGTCCGTTGTATTTTTGTGCTGTTTGTACGATTGAGAATTTTGTCAAATAATTAACATAAGGTAAAGTTCCAAGGTAGCTCTTTAGGTCTGTCATATTTAAGTGACCCCCTAAATTTAATGGACGGTCGTTAACCGATGGACCATCGATAAAGGCTGAGATTTCCTGATGAAGTTTCAGAATTGAGGCACCATTATGATGCCCCTCCTTGAACTTTACGGAAGTCAAAACCTTTATTTTCTCGTAAGTAGGATTACTGACCTCGATTTGACAAAAGGAAGAGGTTAATTTGCATAGATAGGCCTTAATCTGAAAAAGCAATTCACTTGAAACTAGCTTATTATTTTGGATAGTGTAAGGACTGACAATGATTAGGACCGCATTGGTGACCTCGGCGTTTTTTGTGCTTAGATTTGGTAAACATTGTACTTGGTTTATTTGCTGAAATTTTTCAAGGACTAATCTTTCAAAATCCCAACATGTAATTGCGCGTTGTTTATGTCGAAGTCTTTCGGCGATTCTAAAGGTAAAGTTTTTATATTGTTCTTCAGGTACACCATCATAAGATGGGAGCGGTTGTTTTATATTCCTGATCCCTTTTATATGTGTTAGCCCTCTTTTGATTTGATAAGGAGGTAGTTGTTGGCTAGTGTATTTTTCGCCAATATTAGTATTGCTATCTGCTTTCAAACTAATAAATTGAGTGCTGATTTGTTTAATTTTTGAACTTACATGGATATTTCCAGTTGCACTTGCACGTATCCAAAAATATTGTTGGTCAAAAATTGTATGCTTTTGAGGGATATTTTGTTGTATATTAACCTGTATTATACCTGTTTTTAGGAATCCCTGTGTGGTATCTAGAAGTATGGCATCGGAGGAAATTTGATGCCATTTATTTTCAGATAAAAATGCCCATTCAATATACGGAGGATTGTCCTCTGAGGTGGCATTGGAAGCCTCCGTCATTTCAAAGAACAGATTAATGGTCTCAGGTGGATTGATGTTTTCCAAGGCAATATGCAAAGCGCCATCATAATTAATTTGTGGTAAGAAAGTTGGTGCTATTGAATTATTGTTCGGAAATACGCGCTCATGGCCATATGGGTGAAAATGGTATAATTCAAAGTTGAGGTTTTTTCTTCCGTTTACAAAAGCTTCATTGAGTCCATGAATTTCTTGACTTGTAGTGTAATCGATAGAGATCCCCTCTATTTGCGGCGTGTATGGATGGTCAGGTACGGCCTTCTTTTTTGCTTTTTTAAAAAACGAAGTTTGGGCGTTATGTGTAGTTATTTCTGTAAGAATTGCCGGATACACGAGATGGCCAAAGCCTTCGTTAGGTTGGTCTAATTCAATTTTAATAAAACCTCTTTTAGAAAGTTTATCATAGCTTCCTTGTTGGTTAATGTTATCAAATTGATGTGGTATTTCTAATTTAGACAGTTGATCGAACTTCCATTGTGTATATTTTTGTAATGGTCCTTTGGCTTGTGGATCAGGATATTGTGCATCTGTCGTTTGAAAAAAGTACTGCGATCCTTGAGGGAGGATTACCCACTTTCCATCTTGGAGTATATATATATTTCCTTTAAAGGAGCGATTATCCCATTTTTGCGGGTAATTTTTGTATATTCCGAATAGCCCCTCTGCTGTTTCTGGTAGCTGAAACCAATAGATATTTACGGATAGGCTATCAAGCTTTTTATTGAAAATTTCATTGTTCCCAATTAGTAAGTACGCTCCTTTTTTGGGTGTTGGCCCAAAGGCTTGAAAGGGACTTTCATGATTGACTCTACCTATTTGATTAAAGATGTTCATTTGAGTGACAGCCTGAACATTAGCTTTGATCTTGATCGAGGAAAACTGTAAAGGTTGTAATAGGCTATATCCATAGATATAATTATCACTTCTTACCTTTAAGTAGATCATCGGAAAGTTTTTTGCTTTGCCTTTCGAGTGTATGTCCGCATTGTAATCCCCCCATTTAGGATCCGTCGATTTTAGGTATAAGTTAATCTCTAAACAACAATCATGGGTGTGAACATTTACTTTTTGCTCGCTTACAGTGTGCCAACCTGATGGACTTGTGATGTATAAATCGAATATTTCAAGAATTGCCTTAGCATACAGGCTATCTTCACTTTCCTTTTCCTCGCTTTTAAGCTTACTTAATAATTGTTTGAAGTGTATAAAGGAACTCTCGGTTAATATAAAGCGGATGCATATATGTCTTTCCCCCTCAGATAAACGAAATATTGGACTTGCAATGGCCAAACCCATATTTGCCTTTTCCATTTGAAAGCTTTGATCAGAATCTTTTTGTTGTTCTTCCCCAAATGGTGGAATGGCAATAGCCTGTTTTGTGGGGCTTTTTTGCTCGTAATCAAGGATATTAAATTGTGTGTTGTACAGGCCATTAACAAGTTGGAGTTCTTCACCAAGATATAATTTAATGGAGCTGCTTTTATGGAAAACGATACCTTGAACGGCTTTTGTTTGTGAGATGATAGTAGGGTATTCAGCCCTATATAATAGTTTTTTCCCTTCTTTGGTTTCACCGGCGACAAAAGGTGTACTCTGCTTAATACGCACTGCTTTAGCTCCTCGATCCAAATTTATCTGAATATAGGTACGATCCGGTTGGTGGCTGTAAGGTGATTGCTGAAGGATTTTTTTATAATAATGTTCTAAGTGGATGAGACCAAGTTTATTGATTTGTTTTTGAGGTAGTTTGTAGAATTCTAAAAATGTCAGTAATAGGCTGATATGTGGTTTATGGGTGTTTTCATTAAGTGAGTAAAGCAATAGAGAAGGGGCTGTTTGCTTTAATTGAATAAATACATCAATTATATTACTAAAAATATCCTCAATATTGATATTTTTATTTTGTGAAGTTTCATGTGTTTCTTTCCAGCATAGGTCAAAATCTTCTATAAATTTTGGCTCATACATTTGTATGAATGTTGCCCATAATGGGGCAATTTTGTTACTAATACTTTCTCTTATAGTTGATAATATATTTGATTCTTTATTGTATACAGGATAATTTTCTTTCAAGAAAATAACCCATTTATTGAGTGTTTTGGCCCCCTCAAATATGCTTGTGAAGCATAGATTTTTGTATTTGTCCTTTTTTTCTGGGCGGTTAAATTTTTTAAACTTTTCGAAAGAGGATATGAATTTTTCACTTAGAATATGATCCTCAAAATTTATAATCTCAGCAAGCACAAATATTTCATCTTTAAGGATATTATCTATATAGAGGTTAGATGTTCTGCCATTTTTATAATACGAAATAATTTTCGAGAAATTTTTTATTATATATAGAAGGTCATGAGTCTGAAGCTCATCAATTTTGACATAGTTTGGGTCTAAGGCAGTAAATTTTCTTTCTGCTTGTACACTACCTACTCTATGGTTTGTATAGTCAATATTCATGGCCATTAATTTTCAAAGTAAAAAGGGTAGATGTAACTTGTTGTCAGTAGTGTTTGGTTGATGGTGTACTCAATCATAATATTAAGGAGACCTGACGTGCTTTGATTTTCATCAATGATAATATCATTTAATGTAATCCTTTTTTCAAATTTATTAATAGCTTCGGCTATGATTTTTCGAATAGCTATTTTTAGTTCTTCATTAATATTCTCATAGGTCATCCGGTGAAGATCACAGCCAAAATCAAAGAATAGTGGTCGCTCTCCAGGCTTTGTTGATAATAAAATATGAAGGCTTTGTTCAATATCTTCCTTACTATTAATTAATTTGATAGTATCCTCCTGATCAAAATTTACAGGAAATGCCCATCCTGTTCCTAAATTATTATCCATATTACCCTCCAATTATTACGGTTGTAGCACCGGTTACAATAGTCCCCCCATGGGTAGTGCTGTCCCCCATTCTTGCTGCTGGTTTGCCACCAATCAAGACCGTCGCGGACCCATTGGCTATGGTGTCAGGAGGGCCAATACAGACGGCTAAATCTCCTGCCCGTGCCGCCGGCATGGCCTCAATTAAGACGGTCGCTTCTCCTATGCTGATCGGCCCACCGACATGAGGTACCGGCCCTGAAGTCATAGGACACAGGTGATTATCTGATATTCTTGCTGCAAAAGCCATATTAATTTATCATTACAATTCCACCCTTAATAATCGTTTGCCCTGATCCTTTAAGCTCAAGATTTGCAGCCTCTGCCACCAATGTAGACGCTGCCTTATGGTTGATGTTCATACCTTCAATAGCAATATCCTGTGAGGCTTCAACTGTGAGCTTTCCAGCTGCACTTAGATTGATATCCGCTTTAGCCGTAAAGTTAATATCTTTAACGGCGTGCAAACTAATACCTTCCTTGTTTAAAATGCTCTCATTGCCATGCATATCATTGATTTGAACGGACTCTTCTTTATCATTGAGGGTAATTTTGTTGCCTGATGTAGTTTCTATTGTGATGGCATTAAGCTCATCATCCATAATTATTTTTAATTTATTTGGACTAAGCCATCCTCTTATAAAATTGTCGTCATTTAATATGAAATCATCAGAAGGTGTATTCACCTTGTTGTAGAGGCTTCCTATTATTACTGGACTTTCCATTTTGCCATCAAGAAATGTCAATAATACTTCATCATTTACTGAAGGTATGATCCAGCTTCCAGCAGAAAGAGTAGCATTTTGGTGCGCCATACGGGCCCAAACCTGAAAGTCGTCCTGTTGGAAGGAAGGTAAAGTGACAGCAATACGAAATTGACCCATTGGGTCACCCTCTAAGGCTTTTACAATCCCAATGAATGTAGCGTTTAAAGCCTCGTCCTGGTTTTGGTCGAGAACTTCAGGAAGGCCTATTTGTAACTGGCTAATCCACATGTGTTCTTCATAGGTATACATCACTCCTCCAACAAACATTTCGCCCTGCATTGCATGATCCTCACCTTCGAGGCAGGCGATGCAGCCCACTTGAATATCTTCGGTAGTAGGGATTGTTATAGTCCCTTGTATTTGATCAAGCTTCCGAAGTTGTTCTTTTGCTGTTGCTGTCATTTCTAACTGATCGACTGCATGCGGTTGATTGCTACTGATCTTGTAAGATGAACCTCCTGCTATTTCCGCTGATTTTTCCGAAATGAGGGGATGTTTCAATGGTGTTGTTGTAGCAGTAGAACTTTCGACCATTTCTTGGTCATCAGCACTCCATCCATAAGCGGCACATCCCTCTATTTGCTGATTGATGGTGACTGATAAGTCATATTTTACATACTTATCTATGATAATTTCCAAGGTCTGCAGCGAACTGCTGTGTGGTTGATAAATCTGAAGTTGCCCCCTATTATTAGCTATAAAGCAACCTGTTTCTTTAGCTCTTTGCAATAGAAATGACCAATCAGTTTGCTGATATTGAAGCAATTGTTCGTGAGAAGGGGTTATTGCATCTACTTGAAGCGATATTTCCTGTTCATCACAAATTTGGTGAATGATTTCTTCATCACTTTTATTAATAAAAATTCTAAAATTTTTATTGCCTTTAAGTTTTACCGCTCGATCGATTATTGAAAGAACAATTATTGACTCTCCTTGATCGAATTGGTGGTTTATACTCATAAGAACACCTTCAAATAGCTCTGTAGCGGTGGTATCAACAGCGGAAATAATTATTTGGTCGCCAGTTTGCATTTCTGCGTAGATTTTTTGTGCTTGTCGCTTGTTATTTTTGATGGCATTACGAAGGGTTATATCTGCGTAATTTAATTGGTTGATATTCTTATAAATGCAAACTTGTTCGATTAACTCATCTAATTCAGTTCTATGCACCCCATTAATATTAATCTCACACTTTTGATGGCATCGGTTTCTCAAGTTCATTATTTATTAGGGTTTAGTTTTTCTTAAGCTAGAACAGTTATTTAATTTAGCATTTGTTGCAATCAAACTACTGTCTCCAGTGGTTCGCATGGTTATATTGCTAATGCTATCTCCATTTCTTAGCTGCACCATAATATCTTTAGCTTTATTGATAATTTTACTGAAGTTTATGCCATCACTTTCTTTATATATTTTACCTCTAAATGTCGTTTCAATCCTTGTTCTAAGGGGGGAGCCTAATTGAGAGAATAGTTCATGATGAATGTTGTATTGTACCAGCGTTCCTATGAACTCAACGGTGTCTCCCCATTCAATGAAAATTGGGGGTGCATATAAGTTCTGTTTAGCAACACACATTTCATGAAATTTTTGAGTAAACTGATTGATGGTGTAATTCATATTCGCCGGAATTACCCCTGTATTATCTAATATTAACTCAAATTTCAACTCTTGTACAGGAGTATCTATCTTGTTTTGATTATTTGTTACTGAGGCTGAGTTGATACTAATGTTTTCAGGATTGATTTGTACCTCAAGCCAATCTTTACCTTTTTTATATTCTCTATTTTCTATTTTTACTAAAACTTCCGAAAAAGCACTATTGTCTGCTTGGTCAGCGGTGTTAAAAAATTTAAGCTTAGAGGCCATATCTACCGAATTTTTTTCTTTTGAATTTCTTTAAGTACTTGTCGGGTTGATTCACGAACTATATCCTTAATCGGCAAGTCAACAATGGCCTGATGTTCCTTTTTTCCATTTGAGCGCTCTGATTTTAGTTTTATGTTAATATTGAGCTGTTTAATTTCAATCATGTTTGTTAGCTAATAGGAATGGCTTGAAATTTTCGATATACAAACTCCATGGATTCGACCACAATATTATTCTCCATCGCATTGAAAGAGCTCACTTTCCAGCTTTTAGGATAGGCGTATTCACAAATCCATGCATTCACAGGCTCTTGGTGTTCATTTAAAAGCATAATTACAATATGTTTTAGCTCTACACCAATCAAACCATAATCTAATGTTCGTGAACACCATGCGGCCAAAGCGGAATGCTGGCTGGTTTTGCCTCTTTTAAGCACCAATGGGCTATATTTTATTGCAGAAGGCACCTGATAAGTAAATCGGTTTTCTCCCCCTTCAATAATTTCCTGCGTTATAACGTCGGCTTCTAAACCTGATATTTCACTGAAACGGGCATCCGACTCATTAGGCATAAATTTATTACCCAAAGTAATTGATCCCACTGGGTCAATTACCTTGGCAATAAAATGGAAACCTAAATTGGGGTTATTCCACATAAGTTTATTGTGCTTCTTGTTCTATACCCTCGTGTGCTAGTTCGATCGTTTCTACTGCTACTTCATTAGCATCAGCCTTAAGGTCGGTAGCGGTCACCTTTACGGGAAAGGCGTTTCTGATCGTCCAAACAATCACAGGTGAATTTTCTTCATCTAAAAGACTGATCGTCACATCCATCCGTCTGTTAGGATTGGTTTGTACATCGGTGAACCATTCCCACATTTGATTATCACCACGGAACGTACCTTTCTTTAATGTAACGGTACCATGTTTTTTCAAACCTGGTATTTTCTGGGTGACAAAAGTATTGTCGTCTCCGGAGCGATATTCAATGAATTGAGATTCCATTTCAAGCCCTGATACCTCTTGGAAACCTGATTCCCCACCTTCCCACTCAACAGTGAAGTGAAACTTAGGTATTGGCCAAAGTTCATTTGCCATAATCTATTTCGATTTTTTATTTTAAATTAAATTAATTGCAAGATTAGTTCTCTTGCATTTTTTGTTGGAAGGTAAGCACGATAAACTCTGCAGGTCTACTTATAGCAACCTTGATAGTGATTTTCATTATTCCATCAAGCACATCTTCTTGTGTCATAGTGGTACCCAAGCCTAATTCCACTTGGTAAGCGTCAGATGGATTCAGACCAACCAATCCGCCTTGCTTCCAGAGGTCATTTAAAAATGAGTTTATCATTCCTCGTATAAGTATCCAGGTATTAGCGGTATTTGGTTCATAGATGTATGCCTTGGCCGCATACTTTATGGATTGTTCTATAAATATCAGCGTTCTACGAACATTTATATAGCGCCAATCTCTGCTGTTTCCGTCTAAGGTTCTTGCTCCCCATACTGTCGTACCCTCACCGATGAAAGTCCGTAAAGCATTTACTGATTTACCAGTAACGGTAACATTGAGGTCTTCTTGATCTTCTTGTGTTAATTTTACCGAAGGCTCGATCACACCTGCAAAACCAACATTGGCAGGAGCTTTCCAGACGCCTCTTTGAGCATCCACCATGGCCATTACCCCTGCAGCACCCGCTGATGGAGCCATCACATTAAGCTGTTTTCTGATACTATTATGAAGATTCTTATACGCTGGACTGATTGTCAACAGGGTCTGATTTAGCTGTGCTATTTTGGTTGAGGAGTCACTTATTTTTTTGATTTCCTCTTTAAGTTCATTGGCCTTTTTGGGCGAGTCGCTAATTAGGTCTGCTTCTTCAATAAGAATTTTCTCCAATAGTTCTTTGTTTTCAAAGAAAGTGAAGTCAATTTCATCAGCTTGAACGATACTGGCGTTAACCCAAGGGTAATAAGCGGCCCCGTAGTTCAGGTTGTTCCCCCCAATACCTTCCCTGAATTGTGTAATTACATCCTGAGCGTCATAAGAACGGGCATTGGTGCCGCCGTGGACATCTAAAATAGCAAATCGATTTTTCATCTGCTGCCCACAATGCATCAGCATGGCTTGTTGGAGTGCGAAACAATCTGGTTTTGTCAATTGTACTGCCTCAGGAATTGCAAGAAGAGTAGGTTCTTCTTCTCCTATAAGTGATATTAAACCTGCTTCAAGTTGTTTTTTTGAAATGCTGTTAGCAACACGCTCCTGTACAAGCGTTGTTTTTCCATTATCTTTCCCATCCTTACCCAAGGGAGCTTTTACTGTTTTGGTAATTTCGTTGGTGTAAGTACCTACCGAAACAACATAACAATCGCTTCCCCCATTAGCAAAGAACATTCTTAGCGAATCGTAAAAAGTAAAGCGATGTGATTGTGATAATGCAGCCACATATTTGTTTGTAGCGATTTTTATATCAAAATCGTCTCCTTCAATTTTTTTTACTGAAAATGAAGTGTGCGCTCCCTTACCAAAATGTTTGTGAAATTCCGTTAATGAGCGAATTCGAGTAGGCTTTAAAATGAGGGATTTTCCCTCTCTTTGAGCAAATTCAGTATAACCGATAAATGCAGGTACAGCAGTCGGAATACCAGCCACAGCATTACCAAAGGCTTGCTTTTCCTCAATGTAAACCCCCGGTGTTGCGAGTCTTTGAACCATAATAAAATTGATAAATTAGTTATATATAATCAAACTAAGCTCAAAGTTATAGGTCTATTTTAGAGTTGTATTCAATGTAAATCAATAGCAAATAGCAAAAAATCAATATATAAACCAAAAGAATCTTGCAAAAATAGCGACTTTGCCCTTTGCCCAATAAGGAGGTGGATTGGATAAAGTTGTAGGTAGTATCTCGAAAAAAATAGGGTGTATAGGTGATTTTTAAATGCTTAAATGTGATCAAAAAGTTTAAAATAAAAGAGACTAATTTTTTGAAATATCGCAGATAGTTTTGCAAATTGTGATTTGTTACAGTTTAATTGATCAATTCCCATCTTCTTGTTGATTTATATTAAACAGTCGAATAAAGTGATTTTAAGTCACAGCTCTTATTACAAAATGTTTATAGTTAGGCCGTCTCTGTGCCTATTTGTTATTTATTTTGCAGCGTAAGAGTAGGCTATCGAATATTTTTATAACTCATAGTAAGAACGTTACATACAACGTTCCAGCAAAGGTTGTGTCCTTTTTTTCAATGGGCAACATTTAAAATTTTCGACAACATAGGTTAAAACCGTGTTTATCTAATAGACCATTCCACTGGTAAATCAGGGTATTGGAACTGATTATGGCAAAATTTTCAACAATAGTGGGTGCTATTCTCTGAAAATATGCCACAATCACTTCTATGATACTCCAAGTTTTATTGCGAGTATTAAGTATTAGACACGTTTGATCTTTAATATTTTTAGTTTAGACATGATTAATGTCTTTGGGAATATTCGATATAGTGGTAGGGAAGTAGGGATTAAAATGTTCCCACTTCTGGACTTTATTGGGGCCTAAAGGTATTTTTAAAGAAGATGAGTTTGAAGACATCACAATTACTTTCCTATGGTTTTCTGTTGAGTATTAGTATAATACTGTATGAGATACAATGGGTAAATGAGCTCTTTTACAAGGGCGCCGTTGACAATATACTGCTTAACTTGTTATTGTCTCTTCCATTAATGTGGGTGGGAAGTAAATTATTCTCGTTGCTACAGAATAGGTTTAATCTTGCCGTCACTCATGGATTCCTATTGGTTATTTTGGGTTCATTTTATTACTTTTTATCTTCTTTTGAAAGTCTTCCAAAGTTAGTCGATGCAGTGGTATATTTACCGTATACCTTATTCGGACCTTTGTTTTGGTTGCTCCATCAAATGCTCATTGAACAGCTCAGCGAAATTTATTCAGATCATGCTCGTCTAGTTAAAGAAGGCAACCCTATTACACTTTTAAAACAACTTTTGGCAAGTGCCATGTTTTTAGGGTTACTATTTCTTGACAATACCTCCTCATCTTGGTGGTTAAATTCCCAGACAGGCGGCGTATTACAACTCATAATTTTTGTTGTGGCTTTGGGATTGCACCTAAAAATTACAGCGCTTTCTGATTTTCGGCAAAATTTGATGAGATTAGACCAAGACAATACGGTGAGTAAGTTGTTCCGAAATAAATTTTTCCTGAGCTTGGTCTTTTTATTGGCTGTTACTACCTGTTCATTTTTTGTATTTCATTCTTTTTTTTGGGGTGCCTTTTTGCTCAGGTATCCAGGAGAAGAGGAGGGCCTGCATAATTTTTATGCTTTGGTGGCATTGGTTCTTCCGTTACAATTATTGTTAGAATTTTATGTCAGACCATTATTGAATCGAAGATATGGCTTGTCATATAGTTTGGAGGTGAGTGTTGTTTTGTTGTCTCTGCTCTCGTTAGCCACCCCATTAATTGGTTGGCAATTTGGTGGATCTCCTGAAGAGCCCACCCACTTGCTTTATTTTCTATTCATATTTTTCACTTTTTTCATGATGCAACTTTTAATGGGTGGTTTAATTTATCCTACCATCAAAATTTACATGGTTGCCTATCCTGTTGCCGTTAGGATAGATTATGTCAACAAGATTCTCCGATCAGGTTTTGTTATAGGAGGGGGGATTACGTATGTTTATTTAATTTTTTTAAAAGACCTTGTATGGTTTTCTGGCTACCGATCGGGGCTGTTGGTTATTTCGCCTTTTTTATTGATTTGGCTATTTGTTAAATTGGTTAATGCGAGATACAAAAAAGCCTTACGTGATGTGATGGATCAAGAACAACCGGAGCGGCCCAATTCATTAGCTAAACGGGTAGATGCTGAACAATTTCTGATAGCTCAACTTGAGCAGCAACCGGATGCCTTCCTCGGAAATTTACTACTCGATATTAATCATATAAAAGGAGAGCAATTATTGCTTAAATGGGTTCGAGAGCATTATCAGGGACCTGAAGAGGGCTTTATATTAGGGCAATTACGATGGCGTGGTTTGATTTCAGCACTTCCTTTTCTTAAGGACCGAATAACTACTGACCGTTTTTCGTTTTCAGAATTTCAACAATTGGCTTTAATAACAACTGAAGATCTTGAGCGATTCAAGTTTAAATGTGAACATCTGCAATTCTCCTTTCAGATGGTTGACAGTCAGTTACCTCATGAAAGACGAAAAGGAGCTCATTTATTATCGAACGCTTCTCTGGAAGATCAACATCGCTTTTTTCCTAAGCTTTTTTTGGATGAAGATTATTTAGTGAAAAAAGCTGCAATTGAGGCATCGGTTGCTGTTGAGAAGGAACATGTATGCCGGCAGCTATTACAATTGTTGAAGTGGGAAGGGCTACATCACAGTATTGCCAATACGGTATCACTATCCAAAACGAATTGGATGCCCCTTCTTAAATCCTTTTTCAGGATGCCGGGGCAGAAAGAGGTTATCCAAATAGGTATAGTACGAATTTATGGTGCTTTGAAAAGTGAAAATGCAATTGATGAGTTACTTAATTTGCTGGAGTACCCTCAGCCTTCGGTATCTTCGGCTGCATTGCAACAGCTGGTGAATTATCAGCGTAACCTGTCTGGTGAAAAACACCTGAAAATTCGTCGAGAAATCTTTGAACTTGTGCAAGTAACGTTGTGGAACTTACAAGTGCGTGAGGATGTAAAGCAGTACCAAGGAGATGAGGGGTTGCTTGTTGCTCTGAAGCAGGAGATTAAAGATAACTATTCAGATATATTGAAGATGTTGACATTAATTTTTGATTCAGATTCCATGGCTTTAGTTCGAGATAATTTATTTAGTCCAGTATATGAGCAGCAATCTTATGCAATAGAACTATTGGATTGGTTGCTTGATGATGAAATGAAAGCCACTGTTATGCCTATTTTGGGTAGGTACAGCCCTGAAGAAAAGATCAAGCAATTACGTGACTTTTACTTGACCTATTCACTACCTTATGAGCAGCTACTTCAGACGCTCGTTTTACGTGATTATCGGTATGTGAATCGTTGGACTAAGGCAGTAGCGATGCAATTGCTTAAAAGTTATCATTCCAAACAAAGTCACCGAATATTTGTGGCTAACTTAGTGAATCCTGATGTGTTGTTGGCGGAAACTGCGGCACAATGTTTAAAGCAGATAGATGAGGGGTCTTTCAATAGAATTGCGCTCCGTTTTATTGCCAATGCTAATTTTGCTGGCCGTGCCTTAATGGGTGCTGATGAGGATGCCAATCGACCTTTCTTAAGTCAATTTGACAAAATTAAGCTGTTACAACATACCACTTTTTTTAAGCGGGTGAGTGGAATTGATTTAAGGCCGATGGCGGCCACTATGATAGAGCTAACTGCGCAGGCCGGTGAAGTTATTTGGCAGCGTCAATCTGGAGAAATGAGTGCTTTTCTTGTAGAGCGTGGTGAAATAAGTTTAAAGACAGTGGATCAACAGTTAAGTCTTACTGCAGGAGAGTTGTTTTTACCATATATGTTGGATCAGGCTGAACAAACAGGGGTTGTGTCGGCCATTACGAATAGTCGGTTATTTTATTGGACTGCGGAATCACTAAATCAGCACTTAATGGGTAACCAAGCCTTATTGTTACCATTAATATATCATGCAGAAAATCGACTCAACTCTGCTGAAGCACTACATGTATAAAATGTTCTAATATGGAAATTTCAAGCCAAAGTACCGTTATCGAGCCGAGTACGTCTATGAATCCCTATCCAGGGTTACGCCCTTTCAATATGGATGAGCATCACCTGTTTTTTGGACGTGAAGATCAGTCTGGGGAGGTTGTGGAGAAATTATGGCAAAATCATTTTGTGAGTATAGTAGGTAATTCAGGCATTGGAAAATCGTCTTTTGTTTACTGTGGTGCCATTCCAACATTATTGAATACATATGGTGGTGAGCAGGAGTGGATATTGTTAAATTATCGATTTGGAGATCAACCTGTTTGGGGCTTGGCCGAAATGCTGATGCCATATATGAAGCCCGTCGGTATTTATGAAACGGTAGAGGAATTGGAGCGTCATATGTTGGATGATAAGGCCTTTCTATCATCAGTTTTACTTGAACTTCAGTCAGCAACCAATAAAAAGATTCTATTATTTATTGATCAGTTTGAGGAATTGTTTCGCTATCAACTGAATCTACAGGATCAGGCTTATCAATTTATTCAGATGTTGTTGCACACATTACAACAGCCTCAACCTCCTTTATATACAATTTTAACCATTCGGTCTGATTTTATTGGTGATTGCGCACAATTTCCTGCACTGACCAAAGAGGTAAATAAAAGTCAGTTTCTGATTCCTCAGATGACACGAAACGAAAGACGAAGGGCTATTGAAGAGCCGCTTAAATTCATCGGTGTTAAAGTTTCTTCAGATCTTGTGGATAAGGTTTTGGAGCATATGGGAGAAAAGGGTGACCACCTACCTATTATGCAACATGCCATGATGAGAACCTTTGACCATTGGCAGTTCGTCAATCAAGGTCAAGGGCAAATTTCCATGAAACATTATTTAGCAATTGGTACGATGGAACATGCCATGTCGCTACATGCCAATGAAGTTTACAATGGTTTGGATGAACATGGGAAAAAGGTATGTCAGGGGCTGTTTAAAACGATCACTGAAAAGCGGGGAGAGGGCCGGGGAGTACGGAAACCGAGCTCGATTCAGGAAATTGCCTTGGTGCTTAATGAAGCCGAGGAACAGGTCATTAAAGTGGTTGAAGTTTTCCGAAAGCCGGGTACTACCTTACTGATGCCTTCAAGCGACCAAGAAATCAAGATCGATACGATGATTGATATTTCGCACGAGAGCTTGATGCGAATATGGGAGATGTTACGTATTTGGGTGGAAGAAGAGGCTGAATCGGTGAAAATGTATTTACGTTTGGCTGAAGCCGCAGAAATGCATCAAAAAGGTAGTTCAGGTCTTTGGCTTCCTCCGGATTTGGATCTGGCAATCAATTGGCGAAAACGGCAGGCTCCTACGATGGCATGGGGGTTAAGATATCATAGTGCTTTTGAGCGTAGTATGTTATTTTTAGAATATAGTGAGCAGGAATATGAGCGTGTTCAACAACTAAAAGAAAAACAGCAAAAGCGTCGATTGTGGATCGCTCGTATAGTGGCTGCAGTTTTGTTGCTTGGAATTGTCATTGCACTAATGTTTTTGTTTTATGCAGAGCAACAAAGGCGAATTGCGGCGGTAAAATCCTTGGAGGCAGAAACCCAACGAGATGCAGCGCAGGTTTCCGCAGAACTTGCTGAACAATCTGCGCAAAAAGCCGATTCAGCAATGGTTGTAGCACAATTTCAGGCTCAAATTGCCGTTGAACAGAGTGAGTTGGCCCGTGAACAGCAGAAAGTTGCTGAAGAAAATGGGCGACAGGCACAATTGGCTGAGCAACTGGCCATAGATCAAGGTGAAAAAGCATACCGATTGAGGCTGCTTTCTGTGGCCCGATCAATGACAATCAAGTCAAGGCAAATTTCTGATAGTACCACGCAAGCTTTGGTTGCCCTGCAGGCATATAATTTCTTTCAGCAAAATGGGGGTAAACTTTTTGACCCTGATATTTATAATGGGCTTTATTATGGCTTAAAGCGGCTGAAAAAAGAAGCTTATAATGATTTGCTTGGTCATCAGTTCAATGTCCGATCAATTTGTGCAGAAAGGGCGGATAATACCCTGTATTCTGCAGCCTCAGATGGAAAGATTATTCGATGGGAAAATAATACTCCTGAATTGATTTTTGATTCCCCTCAGATGGTGCATCAAACGATGGACCTCTCGGCGGATGGCCGATATCTTTTGGTCGGAGGTGCTTATGAGTTTATTCTTTTATTTGACCTAAAGCATAGTGAGCAGGTCCCTGTGAGTGTCCCTTTTGAAAATAAAGAAAGCTGGATGATAAAGGTAGGTAACCACTCACAATTGGCATCTGTACTTACAGCAACTGGGGAGGTCTTTAAATTTGATCTTAAAAGTAAAACTGTTGAATCTATTTATAAAGAGGAGCATAAAATTAATACACTGGCCATGCACCCTTTTAAACCTGTGGTTTATTTCGGTAATGTTAATGGGCACGTTAAATGCCTTGACCTACATAGTGGCCAAATCGAGGATTTATTTGAGATTAAAACGGCTGCAATTACCTTGGCCATCGATCCGATAGGTGAGCGATTAGCCTGTGGGAGTGAGCATGGTGTAGTGTATTTGTATAATTTACAAGCCAAGAAGTTGACGAGTGAATTTCGTGGCCACAAATCAAGGGTCAACAATCTGAATTTCAGTCCTAAAAGCAAATATTTAGCTTCGGGTAGCTTTGATCGTACCGTGCGTATTTGGGATTTGGTTAATATCAATGATCAACCTGTAATATTGGATGATCATAAAGATTGGGTTTGGTCAATCTCCTTTAGTGGTGATGGCCGATATTTACTTGCAGGATGTAAGGATAATCTAATCAGGAAATGGCCCATAAAAATTCCAGATATGGCGATGGAGTTAAATAGGCTTCTAACTCGAAATTTAGAAGAGCAGGAGTGGCAAACCTACGTCGCAGATGATATCCCTTATCAAAAAACAAGGGGAATTAATAACGACGAGATGGAAGAATTAAATAGGGGAGATACTTCGCGTATTTCCCCCAGCGTGGTGGATGAAACACCTTTAGATTTAGCTGATAAGTAAAGTGTCAGTTGATTTTTGAATATTTTTGTTAACACTAGTCTTTGCTTTTTTTAAATGGCTATCAAATACAAAGGTAAATGGTTTTATAAGGGTTAAGGCTGCCTTGACCACCCATGGTGTGGGTTTTTTTCCTGTTTCCATGAATAACATGGACTCGTAAACTCCTTTGCCTTTACGGTGCAGCTTATATTTTCCTTTGATGGGCATATCTGAGATTAGGCGCTCCTTTTTATATTGTTTGGCTTTAATCAGCTTCTTGTTGATAATTGCTATAAGGTTAGTGGTGAATAATTCGCTATTGGGCTTAATCTGATCAGTCTTTAAATCATAATCGAATGAGAGAATATTATTTTGTCCATAATCAATGAGTAAACTCCATGATTTACGGTGCTGAAAGACAAACACTTTGTAGCTGTTGCCCTGGGGGGTTTCGGCATCAAAATTGGCATGAAGTTTAGAAAGAACGGAAGGCATTTGTTGACCAAGGACAACAGCAGGCCAAGAGAAAAAAATCATACATAAAGCTAAATATAGGTATCGCATATTGTTAAATAAGTTGTAGTTGAAATACTATTTTAGATAAATTTAAATTAAAAATAATATTTTATTTGTATCATATGAAATTTAAAGTAATTATACTTTTACTTTTATGCTTCTCTACGGTCTGCCTAAAAGCTCAAAACCGATCATTGACAGATCAGTTAGAATCCATTGTTGACAGAGAAAGCAATATTAAGTTTATAGAAGATTCTATTATTCGGTCAAAATTACAACAGCGTAATGTTGATTCAATAAGATTATTGATTAAGATTGACTCCCTGCGTGAAATCGAAGGCCGTTCGGCGCAGGAGGCTGAGGTTGCCATAGATACTGCTGCTTTTATTAAGCGACAGGAGGCGGTCAAGCAGAGCCCTTTTGCACAAGAATCAGAGTCTGAGGTTACATTTGATAAAAAGCAAGGGATTGGTCATCAGTCGGTTTATAAAAAAAATCACGACCTTAAAGCTAATACTGCTGTTTTTGGGTGGCATCCCTATTGGATGGGTTCAGCATACAAGAGCTATAATTATTCTTTGATGAGCCATATTGCCTATTTCTCTTACGAATTGAACCCTATAACGGGGGGATACCATTCTATTCACGATTGGAAAACCACTGCTTTAATTGATTCGGTACAAGCCCATGGAAAAAAGGCACTTTTAACTGTTACCAATTTTGGGGAAAGGAACAATCAAAAATTTCTAAACAGTCTCCCTGCACAAAAACACTTTATTAAAACGGCTATTTCATTGCTCAAAGCAAGGAATGCCGATGGTCTGAATATTGATTTTGAGAACATTGGCGCATCAGACCAAGGAGCAATGACTAATTTTATCATTGATTTGGCTACCACAATGCGCATGCAGCGTCCCGATTATCAACTTACTATCGCTTTACCTGCATTTGATTTTCACAATGTTTATAATGTGTCGGCTCTGCAACCTCATGTCGATCTATTTATCATAATGGGCTATGAGTTCCACGGTAGTAACTCTACGGTAGCGGGTCCTGTAGCGCCATTATCAAGTGGAAATATTTGGTGGGAGTATAATTTGGAACGAGCAGTGGATCAGTATCTTGCGAGTGGTATCGCTGCTGGTAAATTACTGTTAAGTATTCCTTACTATGGTGCAGAGTGGGAAACAGAGGATCTGCTGTTTCCTTCCAAGACAAAGCATTTTAAAGGTTATTGGACTTATAGAAAAATTATGAATAAATATGGGCGTCAGACCTGTTGTTATGATCAGATCAGTGATTCTAAATATTATGTTTTTCGAGATCAAAATAATACATACCGACAGATTTGGTTTGAGGATTCTACCTCTTTGGCTAAAAAGTATCAGTGGATTAACAATAAAAATATCGGTGGCGTAGGTATTTGGGCTTTAGGCTTTGATAATGGCTATACCGAACTGTGGGAATTGTTAGCGGAACACTTTGCTGAGCAAGAAGCTCGCACGGCCTCTGGGATTTGGAACAAGTTCATGAGGAATTTTCGCAGATATGCTTTTTATTCGCTTCGGGTGCTGAAAAATCCGAAAACATTAATCACGAACCCACGGCCACTGATGGGAATTATTGGGGGAATGTTTGGGGTATCCATGGTGGGTTTTTTCTTTTTGTATCGATTCGGTTATAGACTTAAAAGATATAAGATGCTTGCTTTCAAGGGGATAACCATTATTTTACTACTCATTGCGGGGCTTTTTGTACTGTTCGGTCTAAAGTTTTTAGGTTATCAAGAAACTAAATATTTAATGTTAGGCGTTCTTATCTCCACTATCTTATTTTTAATTTACAGCTACAGGTCCGTAGCAGAAAAAGATTTACCCTAATGATTGATCAAGTTATGTCCGCCTTACAAGAAGCGGTAGAAGATTATTTTCGTAGCCACTTTACACAACAGGAACCCCAGGTTGTTTTGGGGAATTTGGTAGATCAGGAAGGAAAACCAGTGGTTTTTGATACGGATCAGCTGGTGATCACCCTGGCGAATATTGAGAGAGAACAGGTCAATGGGCGTTCTCCTCGTTTGTCTCATGGTGAAAACAAGCCTTATCATTTGAAATTATTATTACTTTTTAGTGCCGTAGGCATGGAGGGTAATTATCAGGAATCTTTGAAAACGATCTCAGGGTTGATTCATTTTTTTCAGGCTAATCAAAGTGTTACAGGAGCCGATTTGGGGTTGGATTCAAGCATTGAAAAGTTAACTTTTGAATTTCACCAGGAAGAGATGTTGGGCATGAGTAACCTTTGGGGAATGCACGGTGGCAGGTATTGGCCATCGGCCTTGTTTAAAGTCAGAATTGTTACTTTCGATCAGGACTTTTCGGCGCCTTCAGGTCGTGTTCGAGGTTTAGGAGCTAATATCTTATAAATATGCTGGATCTTCAATTACAATATTTACCACTGCTTAGCCTGCAAATGAGGCAAATGTATTATGCTCAGGATCAAAGCCGTGATTTTGATTTGCGCATTTCACCACATAGTGTGGCTTTATTACCTCAATTAGACTGGGTATTTAAGCAGGATAAAGACCAATACTTGTTATTATATAATCGTGCGAACCTGATCCGACTTCAATGGCATCTTGAATCCTTGGGGAGCTTTAGTGTATTTGTACAAGTGTACAATAACTCGCCCGATGCTTTTTCTTCGACGAACTGGCCCATGAACAAGCAGATAGGACATTTTTTTTATCAACAAATTAATCCTTTTAAAGCAGGGGAACATAGTCATGAACTCCAAACACAAGATTGGGTACAAGAGGTGAATAGTTTGCCAATAGGAGCAGGAGAGGAGTATCAAGAAGTTTATTACAATGGACAATTTCACGGGGCACCGGCGAGCTCAATTAACTTGACCTCGGGGCAAGGTGTAGTTTTGAACAAAGATGGACAAAGTACTGGGCAAGGCTATGCGGGCAGTGCTCCGAACTTGAAAAGACCTATTGGTTTAATTGAAATTCGCTTTGACGCACCAACCGTTGAAAAGATGTTGAAGCGCTTAGCCGATGATCAGCCTTTAAACCATTCCATGAATTTTTTCAGTATCCCCACGCGAAAAGCCATTCACAAATACCTAATAGTGCACGATGGTCATTGGAAAAATTTACAGTTAGAAGATCGTCAGACCAAAGAAAAGTATTTAAGCGAAGAGATTAACTTTGAAGGAAAACAAGCCACAGTCATTAGTAGTCAGAAAGCCTTGGAGGTCTATTTTGCTGATGACCGAGTTTTGGCTTTGAAAGGGGAAGCTTCCGCAGGCAAGGGACTGCGCTTGGTCAGGGCCAAAATGCCTAAATTCAGAGCAGAGCATGTCACTGTTAATAGAGAAGACGGAAAAGTGACAGTGGAAGCGAAGATGCTGATTGTGCTTTAGGTAATAAATGAACAGGTATAGCATTATTTTTTGAGGATTAAAGGATGAAAGAAGAAAGACTGGTTAGAATTGATCGACTAAATGTGGATATGGAATTTGATCGTCAGGATAAGCTTGATGAGTTTCTTGATGACATCAACCACCAAATTCGAAAAATATTGTTACCTCAACTCGAACAGGCATTGTTGCAATGGATAGAAAATAATGAGTTTGGAAACCTGAGCATTGATCAATTACAAATTGATTGTACTTTCAACTTTTTGGACGATGCATGGGAAATGCCAGAAGAACTTCAGGCTGTCATCGCCAAAGCATGGGAAGAGTTACCCGACAGCCAACAAAAGTTCCAGTCATTGACTCAAAGTCGAGCTCAGGCATTTGCACTTTTCCTCAATGAAGGTACAAAATTGATTGATGGTCAATGGGAAGATCTTGCGCTTGATCAACTGTTGTCACTACTTCCATCATGGACTTGGAAAGAAAGGCACCTTCAGGTTTTGCTACGCCAATATCCATTCCAGACCCTATTGTCGGCCTTTGGTTCGGTAGTCAAAAAATCCAATGAATGGTTATTGTTGGGGCTGGAGCGATGCTTTCAGAATGGCTATCAGCAAAATACATCAGAGACAGCAGTGCTATTCGAAAAGTTGCTGAATAACGCTTTGGAGTTTACTGATTGGCACCACTTTTTTATACAATTGCCTACCACTTATCAACAAGCAAAGTACTGGTTGATCGAGAAGTCCTATCCAAGCATGTACCTGCAATCTATCGCATTACATAGGCCAATGTTACGCGAGTCGATTTTATTGAGTTTGTGGCCCTTCCATTCATTGGTTACCAAAAAACACGAATTATTGAAGCCGATGATTATTCAATGGCTTTTTGATTCCTTAGTTCATCAGGGAGATAAAAACCAAAAGTCATTGAAGTCTTTCAAAGAAGATTTTACCTCCAATAGTGAGGTGTTAAAAGCTTTTCTAAGCCGACAAATAACGGAATTTACGCCACCTAAGGACAAGGAATTATTTTACCTGTCGCTACTTTTTAACTGGCCCTTGATTCGTTCAATTGGAGTAAATTGGTATCCATTAGAAACGCATATTTTTGAGGAAATCAAAGCAATAAAACAAGCTGATTTGACCTCATTAATGACATTGTGGAAAAATGTATCAACCGTTGAGGCGATTTCAAAACTTCAACCATATTCTGCTGAATTGCAAATAGTCCTTAAAGTTTTATGGGTGGAAGTAAGGACTCAAAAAGGTAGTGTTCAGCAATATTGGGCCTTGGTAAGGGACTTGTTTAAAGAGCCAAAAGATTTTGAAAAGGCCATAAAGGCTTATCCGAATACCATTACACAGCATAGTCAGGTAAACTTAGCCAAAGCTACCCTCGATCAACTTTTAAGAGATACCCAAAAGACGCCTTGGCAAGCTTATGTATTCCTGTCTTGTTTTGATCAGCTGAACGACCAAGCTGATCAACAGCAATACCTATTAAATCGATGGTCAGATGCAGCCACGCAGGCTTTTAGATTACAGAAAAATCAAAATTTTGAATTTGGAAAAGGGAGTACAGATCCAAAACTTCAGCACATCCTATTGAATAGATTGACCATTTCGCAGCAGCTTGAAGAAAATAAAATGAAAGCATTAGCACCAGAAGGTGTGGACACTATGAGCCGTAAATCGGATAAAACACACCCAACAGAATGGATTTCGCTAAAGGAACAATTGGAAGGTATGGATAAGCATGAGCAGTTAGCTTTGCTGAAAGAATCATTAAACCGTCAGATAAGACAAGGACTAATGACTTTACCATATTGGGCCAAATACCCATTGATGGTCAAAGAATTAGAAGGATCTTCCTCAAATTTCAGACAGGTGCTTTCTGATATTTGGGTTCTGTATATTCCATTGCAGAGAATGCTGTTTAGGCTTAACCCCATCATCAAGCAGTTAAAGCTTGAGCTTTCAGATTTTCAATTCTATTTATGGAACAATGCAGCCAAAATAATAAATCCTCAGGAAATTGATGATACGCATTATTTCATGAAATCCTTTGTACAATGGACAATTTCGGCCAACGTTAGTCCTGCGCAAGTTTTTTCCCTTAGAGAGCAATTAACTTCAAGCAATGCTGTTGACCTTTATTTTGAACAGCTATCGCAAACTACCTTTGAGGCTGGAAAAGGTTTCGCTAAAGATTTTGCCTTTGTAAAAAAATTCCACTTGCAATTGTTACCCGCCATAGACGAATTGTTAAAACAGTATCATCAAGCATTCGAAAAGGGCGCAAACCGTTTAGTTGAAAAAAGGGCGCAAATGTTGACTCAATGGCGCAAAACAGAACAGGCTTTAAGAGTCCTTTTTTGGCATAAAGACCGACTGAATTGGGAGGTGGAAACGATCAAAATGAAATTGAATACAGCGACCGAAATTTGGCAGAAGGCAGCATGGCATAAAGCGGGTCAATGGCCGAACATCAATACTAAAGTTGAATGGTTAACGCAGTTGGAAAAAGACCCAAGGCAACTGTTTCAAATTTTACAACAACAACTTGAGGCATCCATTGATCAGAAGGTAGTCCAAGCGTCCATTACTGATTATGCTAAATCTAATCTGAAACATGGCGAAACAGTCGCTATCTCAAATGGTGGATTGGTGCTCTTAGCGCCTTTTATTCCGCGTCTTTTTAAGATGAAAGGCATAGTAGAAGGCAAAGAAATGACCAATATTGAACAACAGATCAAGGGGATATTTTATTTGCAATATTTGGCGACCGGGCAGAGCCATGCCGATGAACACGAATTATTCCTCAATAAAATCATGACAGAATTCCCTGCAGGTCATCCATTACCTCAAGAATATGAATTATCAAGCGAGGAACGTGAGCTCTTGGATGGCTTGTTAGAAGCCGCTATTGGGCAGTGGAGTCAATTGGGTAAAAGTAGTTTGGGGAATTTTAGAGCTTCATTCTTAATGCGTGAAGCTAAAATTCACCTCGTCGATGAACAACGATGGGAAATCGATATCGAAAAGAAAAGTTGGGATGTCCTTTTGAATAGCCTACCATGGAACTATCAAGTGATCCGCTTTCCATGGATGAGTTGTCCGATACAAGTAAGTTGGTAGTATCGGTCTATCTTTTTGACCATGATTTACTTGATTAGAGGGATTACCATGATTACTGAAATTTAAAATCCTAAAATCCTTTATAATCATAGTAATCAAGGTTTAAAATACATTTCACCAACACGACAAGCATGAAGCCCTTCGCTATGCTATTATTCGAGAATTTAAAAAGAGATGTAAGATGGTTAATGTTTAGGTTAAAATCGTATAATATTGGTATCTAATATCAATATTATGTTGTTTTAATAAAATATTATATAGATAATTGAATATTGATTATTAATTTACTTTTTCATTAAGTAACATCAACCTTTTTTTCGCATGTCAAGCACCTATATCCGTCGTCCAGCGCATAAACAACAAGAAAGTGTTCAGTATCAGCGCAAAGAAATGCAGCCCGAAAATGCTGATCTTAAATGGCAACAGGCCAAACAAGCGCTTCAACAGGCCCTGGAAACAGGTGGCGGTCTGTCGAGTGTGGCGGCGGTGGTGAAGAAGCATTTTCTTCATCAGCCTGACCTGTTTTTTTTGGCCTATGAGCAGGTGGGTTGGATGCAACAAGATGCCTTTTGTGTTGAATTTGTTTTGGCGCTGTCAAGATTTGAATTGACGATATTGCCTAAGCCAATCAAGGAAGCGATCGATGCTGAATTTGATGATTTGAGGTCATCTACTGGTAAAAGAGCCCTGGCTAAAGAGAAAATCGCAACGGTTTTGAAGTATCAACAGGATCAACCCAATGATCAACACAATATTCAAACGATTGACTATCTGGCGGGCAGTTTGAAAAGAGCGCTAATCAGTGGAAGAATGGTTGATGCCAAGCAGGTACTGCTGTCTTTTGACGGAGATGCCCATGCGCTGAAGCTACTGCGCTTGTTGTATGAAGGTGATTTGTGGATGGATTTGCAGGACAATGATCTGCGCAATCTATTATTGATGACGGTCGCTAAGGCGGAGCAACTTCCTGAATTGAATGCACAAAATAGACCCGAAGGGGTTTTGGTGATTGAACGGACGGAAACAGAGATGCTGGATTATACCTATTATATGGGCAAGGGCGAAGGCTTTGCGCATTTACAGGATAAATTCCAGCTGTCCCTGATGGATTTATTGACCGTCAATGGCTGGTCATTGGGCAAAGGAGGTAGGTATATCGATAATGATAACCAACAGGAGAAATTTTTACAACAAGGCCAACGGGTTTTACTCCCAGAGTGGTCGATAAAATTGATGACCGGCACCTTGATCTACGAGCTAAATCAGCAGGGGCATGGTCGTTGGTTGGAGAAGGGCAGCCTATTGCTTGACCGTTCAAATGTGGATGTAAATGCAGTAGCCGAAACGATTGCTCAATGGGTGAACAGCTCAGACAATTTGATGCCACAGCTTAGGGAAATCCATCAAAAGGTCTTTGAACTTGAGGGGGATGCCAGTGCTATTTTTGAGTTGCAAGAGGCATTCCGAATGCAGATGCCTGACATCACGCTACAACAAGCGATCCATAAAAAACGGAGGGAATATTATGACGAATTTGTTTGGAGAAACATGTCTGCTGAGGATAGAGCTTGTCTGAGGGGCATTCAGGAAGCCTTGCAGGTGAAAGAATTCGATGCCTCTAATTTTCTTTCTGAGAAAGAAGAACAAGGCATCAAGGAAGAAGAAAAACTATTGCCCAAAGTCAAATTTTGGGATGGACTAAATGCAGAGCAATTGGCCGATAGGGCCTTTAATGCAATAAATAAGGCCTCTTCCCAAAAGCAGGTCGTCGATCAGTATGAGCTCTTTTCAACCCTGGCATCCTTGCGATTGCACCCGGCTAATATTGCCGCATTCAAGCAAGCCTACCTAAACAATTATGGGGGGGAGATCATCGATAATTTGAAAGACCTGACCAGACTGCAAGTAGGCACACAGTTCATACCGCAAACCGTCGGTTTGGCAGGCAACAATGTGTCTTATCGTGTGCCACTCTATGCGCTTTCTAATGATAGCTTAGCGACGGCAATGGCTTACCTGACTGCCCGTGATTATGATCTCCACGGTGAAGGTGTTAAGGAGCTGACCGATCAGTTTCAGGTCAATACCGATCAGGACTGGAATCTGCAGGTCGCTCAATTGCCCAACGGCAGTTATGTCAAATTTCAGCACAGTGCTGAGGGCAGTCCGCTCTATGCCTATGTGGTGCAGGCGGGCGACAGTCTTTCTGCGCTTGCGGCACAATGGGGCATCACCATCGATGATTTAAAATATTATAACCCCAGTTGGGAAGAGATTGATTCCCGTGGAATGATCACCCATTATAATGGGGTAAAGGCGATCCTACGGGTAGGGCAGGTGATCCATGCGCCCGCAGAGCAGGTGTATGCCCAAAGTTTGTACTATCACCTGATCAATGGCCGATTGCGTCAGATTCAATCGGCCGCCATTCGGGTCAATAGCTTGGGGGATCTACAGATTGATGCGGGGAATTATCAGCCCGAAGATTTTGCTAAAATATTAAAATCGCTCTACCATGAATATGGCGGTGGCAGTCTGACTTTCAATCTCGCCGTTTACCTCGAAGGCAGGGCTTTATTGGTACTCTACCTTCGCCTGACCGCCCGAAGCATGGCATCACTCGAACAGGGCTACGATTTGGGCATTACCGCCACCACCTCCCTCAAAGGTGAAATCGAAGGTGGCCTTGATTTGTATTTTACCCAACTCAGGGCCAGCAAATCCTTTAAAATCATGGGAAAAACCCATGCCTATGACCATATCGATCATTTTGCGGCAGCCCTTAACCATGACCTTTATGTCGCCCTATTGGGCAATGGTGCCTATTTACCTAAATTCATTCAGTATTTTGATGATGAAGACGTTCGCAAAAATGCCATGACGGCTCCCAAGCTGATCAAAAATCAGCAAGAGCCCAACTTAAGTGCCACCTATAAAGACAGTGGCTTGGGCAAAAACAGCAGTATGATCAGCAGCCATGAAACCCTTGCACCAGGCTATATTGGTCAAAAGGTGAACCGAACAAATAGCAAAAACCAGTCTGCGGAATTTGCAAATGCAGCCATCGTGTCCAATTATCAGACCAATTTTGGTCCCTTGGACATCACCTATTCCAATATTGCCTATGACGCCAATAAGGACAATAATGGGCAGTACCTGACGTTTTCCTTGGAAATTTCACTCGATGATTTGTTTGGGCTACTCAAAGATATGGCAGATTTGGAATCCTTGAAAACACATTTGAAGACCTTCAAAGATCAAATCTCCAAAACAAAAGATGGCGTAGCCCATCTCGCTGAAAATATCAAAAAAACGGTCGGGCAGATTCAGGATTTACTAAAAGGTAAGGGGCTGTTTACGGATTTATTAAGCTTATTGGGTAACAGTTACAATGGTTTGGGGCAGACTTTACTTGCGCTACCCAATATGGAACAGGATGGTTTTGAGCGCGCGGCGAAGCGCAACTATGTAACGTACCTGAAAAACAAACAACATATATTTGAAAAATATCAGAAAAAGCCAATTGCCATTAACCAATTGCATGAAGCCCAAAACAAAAAGGTAAATCGAATAGGAGGTGATTTATCCATCAACTTCAACGCCACCTTTGTTTTGGAAAAGGGACAATTGATCCCCCAGTTCTACGAAATAGGAGGCACGGGCACGCTTGATATCAAAGCCAAGCGAACCCTTTGGCAGGGTGGCTATGGTTCCCTTGCAGGAGGCATGGACTTCCAGGCGGAATATGAACGTGTTTTTCATATTGAGCCCGCCACCGACACGCTCTCCTATATCTCGACCATCTATAATGCCTACGTTAGTGGCGCCATGGGCAAACACGCCAAAGACCAAAAGGATCAATTTTTTGAAAAAATCCAACAAGAAAGAAACAACAAAGGCCTCAAAGACCAAGAAGCTGAAAAATACGACCGTGATATGATGAAAGCACAATTCTGGGACCCATACCAAGCCCAAAACCCAACATATGCCAGCAATCCCCAATGGGAACACTACAAAAAGGAACACCAAGGCTCATTGGAAAAAATCATTGAGAATTTCTTCCGACCCATTAAGGAAAATGCGGAGGTGGAATCGTGGGAAGAGATGGAGGATGAATTGATGACCATTAGTGCGGTTGATGCAGATTATGTTTTGGGGAAAGGCGGACCGAAGGGGTTTTGGGGAGAGCGAAATTTCACGAAAACGGATATAAATATAAAAAAGTTTACTATTGAAGAATTTGAGACACTGGTATTATTTCCACTTTTTCATCTACATCAACAATATGATTTTTATTATTTCAATTTTACAACCAAGCAATAAGATGATCAGAAAAATAAAACACCTAATTTTCTCCATTTTTCTTATGATCATTTCATCTTGTACTTCCGGGGAAAATAGTAAAATTCCTCAAGCAGTTTATGAAAAGGAACAAGAGGCGATCGAGGCTATAAAGGCACAATACCCTAATGCCGACTTCGAAAAAGATGATAATGGTTTTGTTACCTTGGTTGCAATTGATAGTCTATCTAATGGAGAGTTACCTATAGAGTTACAACGTTTTGATAATTTAAAAATTGTATTATTTAATGACGGTTCATTGAGTGAACTACCTGAATGGTTTAGTAAATTACCTTTGTCTGAAGTTTATTTGGGTAATAATAATTTCAATCAATTTCCAAAACAGCTTCTAAGTATGAGTAGTTTGTCGCTTATAGTTTTAAGGAGCAATCCAATTGTTTCAATAGATGATCAACTTTATTTCCCGAACTTGCAAACATTTTGGTTGCCAAATACCAAGATCACCAAGTTCCCCATCATCAGGCAAGATCCTAACTCCCCAGCCATAGATTTCCATTTTAAAGAGACTCTTATCGATTCTATCCCTGATGAAATTTCCTCCATGAAGATCAAAAGAATTTGGATGTCGGACTGCAACAATCTCACTTACATATCCCCTAATTTAGGACAACAAGATTCATTGGAGGAATTAAATTTTAGTTTTCATGCGGAGTTCGGGACAGCTTTTTACAATCGAAATAGTATTCCAAGAACAATTCCAATACCTGAGGAAATAAAACATTGTAAAAATTTGAAAAATTTGGATTTGGAATACAATGAGCTAACAAGCATTCCAGATTATGTTTTTGAAATCCCAAGCTTGGAAATTTTGGGCTTTAGAGGGAATAAGATTTCAGAAATTCCGGAAAAGATTTCCAAACTTCAAAAGTTAAGAAGAATTTATGTTACAAATAATCAGCTGAAAACCCTACCTAAATCCTTTGGGAAAATGCCCAACTTAGAAACCATTTCAGTTTGGGGAAATGCCATTTCAAAAGAAAATCTGCCCGTAGAAATGTTTGATATTAGAAGGGAAAAGAAATGTGCCTTGCTTTTGTATATGAGTAATGATAAATCTTATGAGGGCTTGCCGGTAAGTCAGGAGCAATTTGAGAGGGGGTATAGGTGGTATGGCCGACAGTATTGAGGCAACCTCTCCATCAACTTCAACGCCACCTTTGTTTTGGAAAAAGGGCAGTTGATCCCCCAGTTCTATGAAATAGGAGGCACGGGCACGCTTGATATCAAAGCCAAGCGAACCCTTTGGCAGGGTGGCTATGGTTCCCTTGCAGGAGGCATGGACTTTCAGGCCGAATATGAACGTGTTTTTCATATTGAGCCCGCCACCGACACGCTCTCCTATATCTCGACCATTTATAACGCCTACGTTAGTGGCGCCATGGCCAAAGAAGCCAAAGACCAAAAGGATCAATTTTTTGAAAAAATCCAACAAGAAAGAAACAACAAAGGCCTCAAAGATGAGGAAGCCGAAAAATACGACCGTGATATGATGAAAGCACAATTCTGGGACCAATACCAAGCCCAAAACCCAACATACGCCTCCAATCCCCAATGGGAGCACTACAAAAAGCAACACCAAGGCTCATTGGAAAACATCATTGAGAATTTCTTCCGACCGATTAAGGAAAATGCGGAGGTGGCAACTTGGAAAGAGATGGAGAGTGAGTTGATGACTATTAGTGCGGATGATGCAGATTATGTTTTGGGGAAAGGTGGGCCTAAGGCGTTTTGGGGAGGTAAAAATATATTTGAAAACGAGGTGTTAGAAAAGAAATTTACTATTAAGGAATTTGAGGCATTGGTATTGTATCCTCTCTTTCATCTACATCAACAATATGATTTTTATTACTTCAATTTCACGACTAAACATTAAGGTGATGAATAGGGCAAAATATATGGTCTTCACTTGTTTGATGATATTATTCTCATCGTGCATTTCCGAAAATAAAATAAATATACCACAAGAGGTATATGATAAGGAACAAAAGGCAATAGAAATTATAAAGAAATTGCATTCTAATGCCTCAATATACAAAGATGATAATGATCTTGTTTACAAAGTATCTCTTGATAGTCTAACCAATGGTGAAGTACCAACCGAGTTACAATTATTTGACTCTTTAAAAATTTTACTGATGGATGGAAATTTAAGTGACTTACCGAATTGGATAAGTGAGTTACGGTTAATTCAAATTTATTTGGGGGATAATGACTTTGAGTCCTTCCCTAAACAGCTTCTAAAAATGAATAGCTTAGAGGCTATCCAGTTAAGAAATAACCCAATTGAAATAATTGATGATACTTTGTATTTCCCCAATTTAAAGGTGCTTTATATGCCTGTAACTAAAATCACCAAGTTTCCCATCATCAAGCAAGATCCTAACTCTCCTGCGATTTACTTTCACTTAGCTGAAACTGCTATCGATTCTATCCCAGATGAGATTTCCTCCATGAAGATCAAGAAAATTTGGATGACAGACTGTAATCAACTCACCTACATTTCCCCTAATTTAGGAAAACAAGATTCCTTAGAGGAACTGAATTTTAGTTTTAATGCGGAGTTCGGGACAGCTTTTTACAATAGAAATAGTATTCCAAGAACAATTCCAATACCTGAGGAAATAAGGGATTGTAAAAATTTGAAGAATTTGGATTTGGAATACAATGAGCTAACAAGCATTCCAGATTATGTTTTTGAAATTCCAAGCTTGGAAGTTTTGGGCTTTAGAGGGAATAAGATTTCAGAAATTCCGGAAAAGATTTCCAAACTTCAAAAGTTAAGAAGAATATATGTTACAAATAATCAGTTGAGAAACCTACCTAAATCCTTTGGGCAAATGCCGAATTTAGAAACCATTTCTGTTTGGGGGAATGCCATTTCAAAAGAAAATCTACCTGTAGAAATGTTCGACATCAGTAGGGAAAAGAAATGCTACTTGCATTTGTACATGTTTTATGATAAATCCTTTGAAGGTTTGCCGGTAAGTCAGGAGCAATTTGAGAAGGGGTATGAGTGGTATTAGGGTAGCCTCTGAATCAACCAGTTTACTCTGGTTCAAGCATCACGCTTGGATCAGAAATTAGTCCAAGCGGGACGCTTGAACTAATGAACCACCGACACGCTCTCCTATATCTCGACCATCTATAATGCCTACGTTAGTGGCGCCATGGGCAAACACGCCAAAGACCAAAAGGATCAATTTTTTGAAAAAATCCAACAAGAAAGAAACAACAAAGGCCTCAAAGACCAAGAAGCCGAAAAATACGACCGTGATATGATGAAAGCACAATTCTGGGACCCATACCAAGCCCAAAACCCAACATACGCCAGCAATCCCCAATGGGAACACTACAAAAAGGAACACCAAGGCTCATTGGAAAAGATCATTGAGAATTTCTTCCGACCGATTAAGGAAAATGCGGAGGTTGAATCGTGGGAAGAGATGGAGAGTGAGTTGATGACGATTAGTGCGGTTGATGCCGAATATGCGCTTAAAGCGAAAGGGCCGAAGGCGTTTTGGGGAGAGCGTAGATTTGATAGCAAAATGATTAAGGCTAAGAGATTTACAGTAGAGGAGTTTGAAACTTTAGTTTTGTTTCCTCTCTTCCATTTACAGCAGCTGTATGATTTCTATTATTTCAATTTCACTACTAAAAAATAAGACGATGAGTGATATAAAAAATTTCATTATCATCCCATTTATTCTTTTTCTCTCATGTGGTGAACCCGAAAAGAATGTAGATATACCTCAGGATATTTATGATAAAGAACAAAGGGTTATAGAAAGAATACAGAGTAAATATGGAAATGCTAAAATTTACAAAGATGATAACGGTTTAGTATGTGATATTTATATCGATAGCCTAAGAAATGGTGAGGTACCTGTTGATTTACAGCTGTTTGATTCTTTGAAAATGCTTATGCTTTATGACGGTGAAATAAGTGAACTACCCGAATGGATTAGCAAATTACCATTAAAAAGTATCTATCTACCAAATAATAGATTTAATCAATTTCCTGATCAGTTGTTGAACATGACCCTTTTAGAGGTTATCGTATTAAATGACAATCCTATTAGTTCAGTAAACGAAACTCTCAACTTCCCCAAATTAAAACAGTTTTGGATGCCAGGGACAAAAATCACCAAATTTCCCATCATCAAGCAAGAACCCAACTCCCCATCCATAGATTTTCACTTAGCAGAAACCCCCATCGACTCTATTCCAGATGAAATTTCCTCCATGAGAATCAAGAAAATATGGATGACAGACTGCAACCAACTCACTTACATTACCCCTAATTTAGGAAAACAAGATTCCTTAGAAGAACTGAATTTCAGATTCTTTGCCAGTCCGGGTACGGGTGTTTTTAACCCTAATAGCAAACCCAAAACGGTGCCTGTACCCAAGGAAATTGCACACTGCAAAAACTTGAAAAGCTTGAATTTGGGGCACAACAAACTGACAGCCATCCCTGATTATGTTTTTGAAATTGAAAGCTTGGAAAATTTAGAATTGTGGGATAATCAGATTTCGGAAATTCCTGAGAAAATTGTGAAGCTTCAAAAATTAAAAGATATTTATCTGCCTAACAATAACCTCAAAACTTTTCCGAGATCTTTTGGGCAAATGCCAAATTTAGAAACCATATCAGTCTGGGGAAATGCCATTTCAAAAGAAAATCTACCCGTAGAAATGTTCGACATCAACAGGGAAAAGAAATGCGCCTTGCTTTTGTATATGAGTAATGATAAATCTTATGAGGGCTTGCCGGTAAGTCAGGAGCAATTTGAGAGGGGGTATAGGTGGTATGGCCGACAGTATTAAGGCAACCTCTCCATCAACTTCAGCGCCACCTTTGTTTTGGAAAAAGGGCAGTTGATCCCCCAGTTCTATGAAATAGGAGGCACGGGCACGCTTGACATCAAAGCCAAGCGAACCCTTTGGCAGGGTGGCTATGGCTCCCTTGCAGGAGGCATGGACTTTCAGGCGGAATATGAACGTGTTTTTCATATTGAGCCCGCCACCGACACGCTCTCCTACATCTCGACCATCTATAACGCCTACGTTAGTGGCGCCATGGCTAAAGGAGCCAAAGACCAAAAGGATCAATTTTTTGAAAAAATCCAACAAGAAAGAAACAGCAAAGGCCTCAAAGACCAAGAAGCCGAAAAATACGACCGTGATATGATGAAAGCACAATTCTGGGACCCATACCAAGCTCAAAACCCAACATACGCCTCCAACCCCCAATGGGAGTACTACAAAAAGGAGCATCAAGGCTCATTGGAAAAAATCATTGAAAATTTCTTCCGACCCATTAAGGAAAATGCGGAGGTGGCAACTTGGAAAGAGATGGAGAGTGAGTTGATGACAATTAGTGCGGTTGATGCAGATTATGTTTTGGGGAAAGGTGGGCCTAAGGGGTTTTGGGGAGAGCGGAAATTGGAAGGTTCAATAATTGATAAAAAGAAATTTAGCATTGTTGAGTTTGAGGAAACCGTACTATACCCTCTCTTTCATTTACATCAGCAATACGACTTCTACTATTTCAATTTCACTACTAAAAAATAAGTCGATGAGTAAAATTAAATATTTGATTATCACTCTATTTGCGTTTTTTATCTGCTCATGCAACCCAGAAGATAAAATTAGTATTCCTCCAGTATACCTTGAAATGGAAGGAAATGCTATAAAAGCAATCCTTAAGAAAATCCCTAACGCAGATATTGAAAAAGACGAGAATGGCTTAGTAAATGTAGTGTATTTTGATAGTCTAAATAATGGTAGACTACCAAAAGAATTGCTGTTTTTCAAAAAAATAGAAATTTTACTTGTGGATGGAACTGATTTAAGCGCATTGCCTGAATGGATTAGCGAACTACCTCTCCGTAAAATATACTTACCTAATAATAATCTTAGCGAATTTCCTCAACAACTACTAAAAATGAAAAAGTTGGAGGGAATACATTTAGGAGACAACCCTATATCTTCTATTGATTTTGACTTAGATCTTCCTAATTTAAAAATGCTTTGGATGCCAGGGACAAAAATTTCCAAATTCCCCATCATCAGGCAAGATCCTAACTCCCCAGCCATAGATTTCCATTTTAAAGAGACTCTTATCGATTCTATCCCTGATGAAATTTCCTCCATGAAGATCAAGAAAATTTGGATGACGGACTGTAACAAACTCACTTACATTTCCCCTAATTTAGGAAAACAAGATTCCTTGGAAGAGTTGAACTTTAGGTTCTTTGCCAGTCCGGGTACGGGTGTCTATAATCCCAATAGCAAACCCAAAACGGTGCCTGTACCAAAGGAAATTGCGCACTGCAAAAACTTGAAAAGCTTGAATTTAGGACATAACAAACTGACAGCCATCCCTGATTATGTTTTTGAAATTGAAAGCTTGGAAAATTTAGAATTGTGGGATAATCAGATTTCGGAAATTCCTGAGAAAATTGTGAAGCTTCAAAAATTAAAAGATATTTATCTGCCTAACAATAACCTCAAAACTTTTCCGAGATCTTTTGGGCAAATGCCCAACTTAGAAACCATTTCAGTTTGGGGCAATGCCATTTCAAAAGAAAATCTACCCGTAGAAATGTTTGACATCAGCAGGGAAAAACGTTGTTCTCTACTCCTTAATATGTTTCAAGATAGATCATTTGAAGGTTTACCGGTAAGTCAGGAGCAATTTGAGAGGGGGTATAGGTGGTATGGCCGACAGTATTAAGGCAACCTCTCCATCAACTTCAACGCCACCTTTGTTTTGGAAAAAGGGCAGTTGATCCCCCAGTTCTACGAAATAGGAGGCAGGGGCACGCTTGACATCAAAGCCAAGCGAACCCTTTGGCAGGGTGGCTATGGTTCCCTTGCAGGAGGCATGGACTTCCAGGCCGAATATGAACGTGTTTTTCATATTGAGCCCGCCACCGACACGCTCTCCTATATCTCGACCATCTATAATGCCTATGTTAGTGGCGCCATGGGCAAACACGCCAAAGACCAAAAGGATCAATTTTTTGAAAAAATCCAACAAGAAAGAAACAGCAAAGGCCTCAAAGACCAAGAAGCCGAAAAATACGACCGTGATATGATGAAAGCACAATTCTGGGACCAATACCAAGCCCAAAACCCAACATATGCCAGCAATCCCCAATGGGAGCACTACAAAAAGCAACACCAAGGCTCATTGGAAAACATCATTGAGAATTTCTTCCGACCGATTAAGGAAAATGCGGAGGTTGAAAAGTGGGAAGAGATGGAGGACAAGTTGATGACGATTAGTGCGGTTGATGCAGATTATGTTTTGGGGAAAGGTGGGCCTAAGGGGTTTTGGGGAGAGCGAAGAATATTAGATAGGGATTTATATACTAAGAAATTTACAATCAATGAATTTGAGGAAATGGTTTTGTTTCCGTTGTTTGAGCTGCATCAACAATATG
This sequence comes from Persicobacter psychrovividus, assembly GCF_036492425.1. Classification (NCBI taxonomy): domain Bacteria; kingdom Pseudomonadati; phylum Bacteroidota; class Cytophagia; order Cytophagales; family Persicobacteraceae; genus Persicobacter; species Persicobacter psychrovividus. The sequence continues at coordinate 256,431 of NZ_AP025294.1, read as the reverse complement.
ACTTTTACTATTTTAATTTCACCACTAAAAAGCAATAATATGAAGCAGTTAAGTGTATTGTTGATTGGTTTACTTGCTTGTTTATCATGCTCAACAGATAAAAAAGACCAATTTGTAGATGAGGAAGAAGTAAGCATCATTAATTCTTTAATGGAAAAGCATCCGACACTGCAGTTCACCAAAACTGAAAAAGGAACTGTCGATTATATATTTATAGATAGTTTACATGATGGTGAGATCCCTTTGGAAATAAAGAAATTTAAACATTTAAAGGCAATCTCATTACATGGCAGCCTTAGTGAGTTACCTCCTTGGATAAGTAAATTAGCGATAACAGAAGTTTATTTAGGAAAAAATAAATTTAAGCATTTTCCTAAACAACTTTTGGAAATGAACCAATTGGAACTTATTGTTTTGACTGAGAACCCTATAAGTTCAATAGATGATACACTTTATTTTCCTAAGTTGGAGAAGTTCTGGATGCCAGGAACAAAAATTTCCAAATTTCCCATCATCAAGCAAGAAGAAAACTCACCTGCTATTTATTTTCATTTAGCAGAAACCCTCATCGATTCTATCCCAGATGAGATTTCCTCCATGAAGATCAAGAAAATTTGGATGACAGACTGTAATCAACTCACTTATATTTCTCCCAATTTAGGGCAACAAGATTCCTTAGAGGAACTGAATTTTAGTTTTAATGCGGAGTTCGGGACAGCTTTTTACAATCGAAATAGTATTCCAAGAACAATTCCAATACCTGAGGAAATAAAACATTGTAAAAATTTGAAAAATTTGGATTTGGAATACAATGAGCTAACAAGCATTCCAGATTATGTTTTTGAGATCCCAAGTCTGGAAATTTTGGGGTTTAGAGGGAATAAGATTTCAGAAATTCCGGAAAAGATTTCCAAACTTCAAAAGCTAAGAAGAATTTATGTTACAAATAATCAGCTGAAAACCCTACCTAAAGCCTTTGGGCAAATGCCAAATTTAGAAACCATATCTGTCTGGGGTAATGCCATTTCAAAAGAAAATCTACCCGTAGAAATGTTTGACATCAGCAGGGAAAAACGTTGTTCTCTACTCCTTAATATGTTTCAAGATAGATCATTTGAAGGTTTACCGGTAAGTCAGGAGCAATTTGAGAGGGGGTATAGGTGGTATGGCCGACAGTATTAAGGCAACCTCTCCATCAACTTCAGCGCCACCTTTGTATTGGAAAAAGGGCAATTGATCCCCCAGTTCTATGAAATAGGAGGCACGGGCACGCTTGACATCAAAGCCAAGCGAACCCTTTGGCAGGGTGGTTATGGTTCCCTTGCAGGAGGCATGGACTTCCAGGCGGAATATGAACGTGTTTTTCATATTGAACCCGCCACCGACACGCTCTCCTATATCTCGACCATCTATAATGCCTACGTTAGTGGCGCCATGGGCAAACACGCCAAAGACCAAAAGGATCAATTTTTTGAAAAAATCCAACAAGAAAGAAACAACAAAGGCCTCAAAGACCAAGAAGCCGAAAAATACGACCGTGATATGATGAAAGCACAATTCTGGGACCCATACCAAGCCCAAAACCCAACATATGCCAGCAATCCCCAATGGGAGCATTACAAAAAGGAACACCAAAGTTCATTGGAAAAAATTGTTGAGAACTTCTTCCGACCCATTAAGGAAAATGCGGAGGTGGCAACTTGGAAAGAGATGGAGAGTGAGTTGATGACTATTAGTGCGGAGGATGCCAAATATGCCCTTAAAGCTGAGGGACCGAAGGGGTTTTGGGGGGAGTTAGATAATGAGCGGGTGAGACAGAAAAAATTCACAATCAGGGATTTTGAGCAATTGGTTTTGTTTCCACTTTTCCATTTACACCAGCAGTATGATTTTTACTATTTTAACTTCACTACCAATAAATAAGATGATGAATAAGGTAATTTACTTGGTATTTGTTCTTTTTACGATATTCACCTCTGCATGTAATTCTGAGAAAAAAAGGACAATATCTAAGGAGGTTTATGAAAAAGAGTTAAAGGCGATAAAAGCAATTAAAGAGCGTCATCCCCTTGCTGATTTTGAAAAAAATGAAGATGGTTTGGTTAGATTAGTTGCTATCGATAGTCTATCTAATGGTGAAATTCCTGTTGAGTTACTTGCTTTTAGCAAATTAAAAGTTTTGTTGCTTTTACATGGAGATAACTTAAGTGAATTACCAGATTGGATATGTAATCTGCCTCTCTCTAAATTTTTCTTATCAGAAAATAATTTTAAACATTTCCCGCAACAGCTTCTAAAAATGCAACAATTAGAGGTTATAGACTTAGCAGATAACCCTATTTCTGTAATACAAACACCATTGAATTTTCCCAAGCTTAAAAAACTGTACTTACAAAAAACTAAAATCACTAAGTTTCCCATCATCAAGCAAGATCCTAACTCCCCAGCCATAGAATTTTTTTTATCAAAAAACTCCATCGATTCTATCCCAGATGAGATTTCCACCATGAAGATCAAGAAAATTTGGATGACGGACTGCAACCATCTCTCTTACATTTCCCCCAATTTAGGGAAACAAGATTCCTTGGAGGAGTTGAATTTTAGGTTTTTTGCCAGCCCAGGAACGGGCGTCTATAATCCCAATAGCAAACCAAAAACCATCCCTGTCCCCAAGGAAATTGCACACTGCAAAAACTTGAAAAGCTTGAATTTAGGACATAACAAACTGACGGCTATCCCTAATTATGTCTTTGAGATCGAAACTTTGGAAGACCTCCAATTATGGGGTAATCAAATTTCGGAAATTCCTGAAAAAATTGTTAAGCTTCAAAAGCTGAGAAATTTAACGATGGATGGAAATGAACTAAAAACCTTACCCAAGGCTTTTGGGCGAATGCCGAATTTACAATACATTAATGTTCAAGGAAATGCTATTTCAAAAGAAAATCTACCCGTAGAAATGTTTGACATCAGTAGGGAAAAGAAGTGTCGTCTGCATCTGTATATGAATTATGACAAATCCTTTGAAGGATTGCCGGTAAGTCAGGAGCAGTTTGAAAAAGGCTATGAGTGGTATTGATGAACTTTGGAGGTTTTAGCATAACTATAAATGTTGACCTGCCTGCCAAATTTTCATTGGCCCCTGTGGTGGTAGACCCAATGTCATTAAGTTAAGAAACAGCTGATCATTATTCGAAATTATGACTTTAAAGCAGGTAAATCAAAGGGAGTACGGAGAGGTATAAGTTGAAAGGTCATTTGGGTGTAAATAAACTATCTATCTTTATATTCCGCGTGGGCGCATTACATAGCGAGGGGTGAAACCTCTCGAAATCTCATTTTTATACCCTGAAAGCCTGAAAGGGTACAACTTTTTGTTTGTGTAGAAATTCTTATTTTACCATTTCAGGGCTCCGCATTTTGTCGTTCACTTTCCAGGGGTGGTACCCCGGGCTAAGTTATTGCATCCCTTCGGGGTTTTTCTTGGGGCTGTCGCATAACCCTTCAAAAATCGGGTAAAAATGGAATTTTACCACGATTTTTAAAATTTGTACAAAAATTGATTTTGAATAAAAAACAGGCTTTGAGAGTGAAATTCGAACCTCTTGAAGCCTTTTTTTATCCATTCTCCGAAAAACACAAAAAGTAAAACTCGAATTAAGGCCTTTTTACTGTATTTGGCCATTTTCGAAAGATTGTAAGAAAGTGAAAGCAATAGAAGTTCTGCACCGACTTTTTCAAGTCCGCGTAGCATGAATCTTTTGAATTTTAAATTGTGTTTGATGTGGCCAAATACCGTCTCGATATCATGGCCTCGCATTCTCATTTTCTCTCCTCCTTCTTCGGATTTGATGGTTCGTCGGGCTCGTTCTTTGTGCCGTTGAAAGTTCCTGTTTACCACAATCTGCTTAACTTTACCCTTCATCGAAAAGCACTTTTCCCTAAACGGGCAGTCCGAACAATCAGCTGATTCATATACATCCCGATGTGATTCATAACCGCTTTTGTTTGTTACAATATTATGCTTTTTCCACGTTAACTTCCGACCGTTGGCGCACTCATAATAGTCACCCTCTTCATGATAAAGCATGTTCTGCCACCTCGAAATATCCTCCTTAAATGTCTTCTTCGACTCCTTGTAATAACCTGTAAATTTAACGTTCGGACTCACCCCGTTTTGTTCTAAATAATCAAATACAGCTTCTGTTCCGTAGCCCCATCAGCCGTCAAAGTCTCTGGCATTGAATCCAAGTTGACCTGTTCAAGCATCTTTGATCGCTCCTCTAAATGATCTATCGTGCACGCTGAATCACCACCATTTTGATGAGCTGTAGCCCCAGTAATAAACTCTCCGTTTGTACCCACTTGCACGTTATATCCTGGACGCGACTCATCATTTTTCATCCGCATATATGTCGCATCTATATCTGTTTTTGAGTAAGAATTCCGCTCTCCAAGCTCTTGAAGCTGATCTTCGTAACCTTTTAGCTTATCTGCTCCTTTTTTCAGATGCCTACATCGGGTTTCGATTTTCTTCTTTTCCTTCGGTGGCAAATCCTCGTTAATTGACTTTTCAATTTCTTGTGCTTTAGCATAAACCTCTTCACTTGAGAAATCTTCACAATCCATTTTATGCCCCTTTTTAGCCTCTTCCTCCGACTGCTTTTCGATCTCATCTATCTCAGCAAAGAGTGCTATGATTTTCTCACGAACCATCTTACTGTATCGAAATGCATTTTTCTTAAAGACCATTTTATACTTGTTCGCATCAGCCTCAAGCTTAGTGCCGTCAAGCACATAGTCCTCAAGATTCACAAGCCCTTTCTCCACAAGTAAAAGAATCAGCTGAACGAAGACATCCTGAAAAATATCGAGAAAATAGAGACTCCGAAATCGAGCAATCGTCGCATGATCAGGATGCTCGCCACCACAAAGCCAAAGGCACGGAATCGACTCATAGGTAAATGCCTCAATTTTGCGACTACTGAAAACTCCACTCTGATAACCAAAAAGCAAAAGCTTCATCATCATACGAGGGTTATAGGGAGCGTTCCCTCCTTGATTTGTAAAGTAACGAGCCAACAAATCCATTGACAGCCCATTAACAAAACAATCAATCACCCTTGCGATATGCCCTGGCGGAACCAGCTCCCCAAAACTCAGAGGAAACAGGCTAACCTGATCTTTTTGGTAAGATTTGAATTTCTTCTTGATCATGGAAAAGTACTTTTTTTAATACCTTAATATACTTAATTTCCATGACATTTATTTTGAAACGAAGGGCTGAGAATCTGCGACAGCCCCTGACCTAAATAATCACAAAACCTCAGGAAAGATGCTCTTAACTTGCTGACATTGGTGGTAGAACGATGTGTCTACCATTTAACTCAATTTAGAAGAGAGAGATGTATACATCCAAAAAGATATTGAGTGAAGGGTTTTTAGGAGGATCAAGCCTAAATTTGTAGTGCTTGTAGAGGCGTTAAGCTTAACATAGGCTGTAAAAATTTTTTGTTCCTTTCGGTACGGACGTTTTATGCAACCTCCTTGCGGCGGTAGAAATCTGGCTTTTGACTGGGATGTATATTTTCGAAAAGCTACCCTTAATCTATGGATAAAGGATCCTACTGCATATAAAGGGTAGGGGGGCGCTGTAGAGGTGGAAAATCGACTATGGTTCATTAGGGGCATATTTGTATTAAGTAGTGCTATGTATCACTTTTTTATTTATGTTGATCACTGGATTGGAGTAGTACCTAATATCAATAATATCCTGATACGATATATTCTTTAAAATGAACCAACCTCCATGTTAAGTTTAATATTGAACGAAATAACGTCTAATATGTTATAATATATCGTTGGAGTATAAAATCTAAATATTTTAAATATCTATTAGTCCCAGTTGAGGTGGATCTACCATTTATGAAAAAAATTTCAGGGGGATTAGTTTGATATTTGAATTATAATGCTGACTTTTAATCTGATTCAAAGAATAGGTCTTGAGTCAATGTAAATCAATCATTTTTAGAATTCAGGCGGGTAATTTTTTTGGAGCCAGGCCCCAAATTTGTTATTTTTAGTAAATGAGCCAAGCTAATTCTAATACTAATTCATCAACCTTTACTAACCTTTTAAAATTTTTTGCCTATATATTATCATCAACCATATCTTTAAAATTTTGCCAGTAGGGCAGCAATGCCTTGATAAATGACCCTATAATGACGTTATTTTGAGGGCAAAGTACTTGTTTACAGCTATTTGTTATCAGCATAGGCTATTCCTCAAAAGATGGGGAGGAAGAGCATTTTAGTGTGATGATTTTCAGCGATATAAAGTGTTTTGTTTCACCTCATTGTGGTCATTTAAAAATTTTATGGTCTTCATTTTGATAGCTGGATTCCAGGTTCTTTGGATTGCCAATTTACGGTATTTACATATTTTATCATAAAGATTATGTTCAGATAGGGGTGCGTTTTGTGCTCCCTGTTGCGAGCTGTATTATATGATATACACTATTGCTGTATTAGTCCACAAAGGTTATAACTTTTGTTGTTGATATTTAGCTTAGTCTTTGTTTGGTTTTATATGTAAAATTTTAATTTATTTTTAGTGGATATAGTCTGTAGCCCTTATTTTAAATATAGGGTTTGACTTGTCGCGTCTAAACTTTTATGACGTAAATATGTATTCATTATGGCGGTCATTGGGATGTAGAAAATTTAATTCACAATTTTAAAACACTTAAGAATTAGAGCGCAATATAATAGCGTGATTAGTATAGAATTAACTTATTATCTATTTCCGGATTAAATGGATAAACCTGAAATGAGGTTTGCCTTGGTGTTTTCGGTAGGTTCATACCCTAATCTATGGAATGGAATAACCAGTCGAATATTTTGACCTCACGGTTGGGAGCCTTCATGCAAGGGCCGTACGAGAGCATGACCCTTGTTTTTAAATTGCAACGAATACATTTTTGACAGGCTGTGTAAAAATATCAGATTGAAATGGGCTTATTATAGCAACAGTTTGTGACTTGAACTATAAGGTAGTCTGTAGTAGTAGATATTACCCTCAGGATAAGTGTTCATGCCTTCCATGCGCGCATCGTCTAAAGGAGGAGGTAATAGTGCTACAGTCCGTAAATAACGCACACTTTTATTAAAGGCCATTTAAGCAAAAAGAGTAGAAAGGTGTCTTTGTATTTGCTACCTGCGAAATAAACAAATTTGTCGGCAATATAAAGTGAAGTGATGATTAGGGGTTACCCCAGGAGGTTACTCGATTAGCCCAGTTTATGCAGCGACTGAACGACTACAAACGGTCATTAATTGGGACAATTTTCACTTTCCCACTAATGCTCAAATTATCAATTTTCCCCAAGATACATCAATAATTTATAGATGTTTGGATATCGAAAAGTTTAACATTAATACTAACTATGAATAATATGAAACGCAACTCAATCAAATATTTCGCCATGGGATTGGCCTTTGTGAGTATGATGAGCGCCTGCTCAAGCGAAACCACCGAGCCAGATCCAATTCCTGAGCCACCTATTGAAGAGCCCGTAGAAAAAATCACCCCAAGCCTGCACTTGGAAGTGACCGAAGATTATGTCCGTTCTACTTATCCTGCTGATAATGACCAAGCCGATTTGTTCACTGAAAGCGATGCGGTACAATTCCAATTGCACTTCGAGATGGAAGAGGGCAAAGAATATGCAGACATGGACGATCCTCAATTATTCGTGACCATCGGCGAAGAAGAAAAAGAAATTACCTTGACCAAGGAAGGCGACCACTATATTTCTGCGGAGATCACCGACTTGTTCAAAGACCAAATGTTGGAAGTATTTGCCTTGCGTGCCGTAGCTGAAAGCACCGATGCCAACGCCACCGAGCAGGAAACCACCACCGATGCCCAAATCGAGATCGGTAAATTCGGCACCATGACCCTCGGTACTTTCGGGGAATATACCGATAACCACATCTACAAAACAGTGAAAATCGGTGAGCAAATCTGGATGGCGGAGAATTTGAAGATGGAGACGGCGACCAATAGTGGGAAGGTGTATTTAATTTGGCCAAGAGAGGTAGTCGATAGTTATGAAGAGGAATATGGCCATGTTTATAAATATGATGAAGACCTTGTACCTATTATGGCTTCTCTCGAAGATGCAGATTGGCAGGTGGCAACGATAGAACAGGCTCATGAGTTATTTTATGCCTTAGGTGGGATAGCCGAAGATCCAAATCATTGGGCAACCAATTATCCGAATATTGCCAATGATGTATTAATTGATGATGAGCAATATTGGTCAAATTTTGAAGGTTCATTCGAAGGGAATAACAGCTCTGGCTTTGGTCTGAAAGGGAGTGGAGATTACAGATTTACTGGAGATAAAATTGAACTTTTCGAATTTAAAGAGATTTCCAAATTTTATCTACAACCAGGTATAGATTTTCCTCACATTCTCCGTGCAGCAGAAGGCTTTGTTGGAATTTACGCAGAAGAAGTAGGGGCAGGTATAAGACTAATAAAAAAATAATATCATGAAGCGTATTATATTTTTTTGTTTGGCATGGGCAAGTATATATGGTAATAGTTTTGCTCAAGGATTGGTAAATAAGAGCTTAAGTTCTTATCCCTCAAGTCAAAATTTTTTTGATGATGGAAATTTTAAGATTACCCAAAATGGTTCGTCTGTTCAAGACCCTGCAAATTATATTTATACGCTTCAAACTCGCCCCAAATTAGAGGGCGAAGAAAAATACGGTGAACTGTTTCTATTGGTATCTGACGGGGAAGGTAAATACCAATGGAAGCGGGTTTTGCCATCCGATAATGTAGATCCTGTATTTAATGCTGATGAGCATGTCAATACCTGGACGCAAGCAGACATCAATGTAGGACGGTTGGTGTTTTCTACGGTAAATGAAACTTTTGAGGAAGGTAACTCCCTGACTTTCGGCTTTGATGTAGCAAAAGGGGATGTTTGGTCAAAAACAGATCAAATCTTTTCAATCAGCATCATTTCCTCAGATGAACCCTCTGATAAATTTACTTTCAATACAGATGAAAATACTCCCTGGCCTGATGAACACTCTTTATCCTATATTTATGAAGAAGATTATCAACCCTTTTTGGCGGATACCATTAAAGCCCCTTCAAACGCACCCAACACCCTAATCCACAAAATGGTATTTTCCATTGCTGATTTCGAAAGTGGCGATCAATGGGAAGAAACCCTCCCTTCAAACAATATCTACCCACTCACTATAACAAATGATGCGGGCACACTAACCATTGAAGGCTATGCGCCGGTGTCAGTATATAATCACGTCTTCCAAAACTTGCAGTACGCCTATAGTGGCAATGCTTATCCAGCGGATAACCCTCGGGAGGTGTCTATTGAGTTGTATAGGAATAATTTGGGAGGTGAAGATACTAATGAAGGGGTAACGGCTAATTTGCAGGTGCATATTCAACCGAATATTGGCGGAGCAACCGAATTAGTGGCTCAGCAAAAGCAATTTTTTCAGCATGAGTTTACTATTAATGGGCCTATCGATGGGGAGGTGTATTATCAGTTTGCAAACTTACCCAACTGGCTGGAATGGGACGATAGCAACAAAAAGTTACAAGGTTATCCTGCGCGTTTGGAGACTGGTTCCTCGGCAACTTTCGCCTTAACCGTTTCTTTTTTAGATTTCATAAATGATAATACTGTAGATGGCGAGGATAAAAAGAGTCAGGACTTTACCATTACCATTGCCAATGACAGTTACGAGATCAGTACAGAGAACCGCATTCCCGATCTTATCGGCTGTTCTTCGGTGAGCATAGGAGATTTAACCTTGAAAGGTAGTTTTGCGGAAAATAATGATATTGTCTTTTTATTACCCACTGGCTATCTATTCGAGGGAGATAATATTAATTCGAATAAAGGAAATGACATCACTATCAATGATGATCAATTAACCCTAAAACCCAATGAAGGAGGGAATGAATTAATCATAAGGAATATTAAAATAAAAGCTGATCAGTCTTCATTACCCTCAGCAGGTAGGGTTAATTTGATTGAAAGCCTAACGATAGCAGGAGTTTCCAAAAATATTTCCTCCAATGCAACAATCAACTATGCAGTGCCTTATTGTTATATTAGCTATGCACCTAACCCCACCTGTCAAGGCAATGATATTAGGGTATCCATTGATGCAAAAGGTACAGGTAACAAATATAGCCTACAAGTCTTAGATCAAGAAAAAAATGAAGTGAGGAATCCAACGATTACAGGTTCGGAAATTGTACTTCAAGGTTTGGAGTCCGGGGAATATACCCTCCAACCACAATATAATGGATGTGCTATTGAGGGTGGCTCGTACCCCTTAAATGTGGGAACAGGCGTAGCCTTGACACCCAAAAATGAAATCTTTTCCTATAATGGGTCATTGGACCAAGACATTGTCATTTTTTCAGATGTTCATTTTGATGGCTACACAGCTATTAATCCTAATGAGGTCGTGTTACAGGCCGATGGCCCTGGGGTAATCCTCAAAAATGGGGTATATTATTTCAATCCTTCACAGCTGAGTACATCAAATGGCGCCGATGTGAAAGTGGATATTAAAGCCGTGAATTTAGAGAATGGTTGTGTGGCAGAAACCGCTTTGAACTTTAGAGTTGTAGCCGATATTTTCGCCAATGATTTTTTGTGTAACGAAAGTAAAGGCCCGACGCTTATCAAAGAGAATGTTACCAATTTTCCTTCCTCCATAAGCATAAATAAAGAACAGCTTTATTCTCAAGTCGAGCAATATGTTTTAAATTATAAACCAACTGATATTGAGATTGAACGTGCTAAATATGAAATCCTTTTAGCTTACAGAACTGAAATCTATAGGATGTCTTCGAGCATCTTGGGTGCTTATTTTTTCACTAATGAAAATGTTGACAACCCAGAGGAAAAAGATCTTTATTATGATCAAAGGAAGATAAATACAGAGTTTACACGATATGTCTCAGATAGATTAAGAGGATATGTAAAAACACATCGGTATAGCAATGAGAGTACTTGGGTTTTCGGATCCTCTGTTCCGCCGCCTATCTACCCAGATGATTTATATTACTATACCCAATTTATCATTAATTTAGATGGCCATATTAATACTTTAGATATGGAGTATTCCCTCTATCATGAAGGAAAATATATTAGACAAAAGTTAAACTATACAACAACTGACTATATTGATTTCAGTCAAATTGCTACCGATTATTGCTCCACTCAGGAAGTTGAATGGAATTTTCACCGATTTTTCGACATCTCTATTATTGAGGCGAAATGGTCGGGGCAAAATATTTGGGGAAACAATATAAAGGTTGATGAGGAAGTAGATCCTGAAACTCAAATTAGAACTTACAAGCTTAATTTTGAAGATGTTTTACCAGAAGGAGAAGAAGAAGCCATAGTAGAAATAATTATCCATTATAATTATTCGGGATGTTCAGATGTTTTTAAGAAGAAGATAAATATCCGAAGTGGCGTACCTCGCCCCATAGTGAGTTTAAATGGTTTACAATATGGATCTGATTCCAATACAGAAACCCAAAAATTACAATATTGCGCAGGAGTGAGCGATCTGATTTTTGATGTAGAAAATGCAGACTACCCCACCATCTGGACCATTAATGATACACAAAGCCAACAGGTAAACAGTGGTGAAAATTTCAGTTACCCAGCTGCTCAGGTTGAAAAACTTGACATACAATTCGTCGGAGGTTGCGGTGCGGAGTCTGGCAGCAACCGACCAACGCTTAAATTAAATTTATCTCCTTTAGCTAAAAAGGAGATAGCTTGGGAGCCTTCGGCCTATTATTTCGAAGCGGAAGATAGCATAGTGGTGAATTTTAGGGCGCGCATAGATACTTTGACCTTTGACGAAATCGCTGATTATGACTCAAGCCGAACGGTATTGGTGTTCAGTGAAGCTGATGGGGAGGAAATCGGTCGATATGCTTATGGGGAGGATACCCTATCGAATTTTGCTTTTCCATCTTCTGGCCGATACCAACTACAGTTGGCCTATGAGCATCTTGCTGGGGTAGATGATAATTTGAATAAAAAGCAGATCGGTTGCTGGTTAATGACCAAAGCGGTGAATGATATCATCTTCCGCAAGCCAAGAATTCAATGGGACAGTAGTTATTATGCCTGTATGGACGATACCACGATAGACCTTCGACCATTCCTTACGATCACCAATGGCCATGGTGGCACTTATGAAACCGGGCTCAACAGGAAATTTTTTGTGAAGGCACCCGGTCATGAATCCGAATTTGAGGAGTTGGAAAGTGCGGATTTGTCCATCAATGAAAGCGGCGACTATGAGATTTACGTGGTGCTAAGTAATGAGACTTACAACTATAGCGATACCACGGACATTCTTCATTTGCGCAAAGATGAAATGGCATTGGCTTGGGACTTTAATAAAAGCAAGCTTTGCCTCAATGGCGAAGCAGCGCTGATTGTACCTAAGTTACTTTTGAATGGGGGATCTGAAAATGGCGGTGAAATCCTGGAAGATGAATCCCTTTTTGAAATCGCCATTACCAATCAAGAGGGGCAAATTGTCGATGACCTCTTAGCTGTTGATTCAGCAGGTCAAAGTACCGTTGTTCCTGCATTGGTTGGTAAATATAATTTACAAATTACCTATTTTGCTTCGAGGTGGATCGAAGGCGGTCAATGTGAATTGAGCAAAACCATTCCTTTTGAGGTCTTCAATCAACCGGTAGTAACTATGGCCTCTTTTGATCAGCCTTTTTGTGAAGAGGAAGCAGCGAACATCAAATTAGAGTCTGCGGCCTTTGATTACTTGGGCAATACCTGGGCATGGGCACATCTTCAATCAGTAGACTATGTGGCCATAGACGCCAAAGGAGATACCGTTTCGCATTACCTATCGGAGGGAAGAGAAAACAAAACATTCTCCCAGCATCCCGTAGGGCATTTTGATATTTATTTTTATGTAACGGACACTAACAGTTGTACGGCGGCTACATCGACACATCTACAAATTAAGGCGCTGCCATTGCCAGCCTTTACTACCGATGATGGGAAGCATTTTTTATGTCAAGATCAACAGTTGCCCTTCCATTTTGTAAACCAATCCATGATGCCGGAGGATTTGGAAAAACCCGAATACGGCGGCGCTATCACCCGCTATCAGTGGCAATTTGGCAATGGATTTTTTGTGGATAATGGCTTGGTGGATGCGCCAATTGATGCCATCGTTACTGGCGAAGGCTTTGAAAACAATACTTCGGGCACTTACAAAGATCCAGCGCATTTTTACCTCAATGCCAATGAATATGAGGTGAGCTTGACCGCTTTCTCCGAGTTCGGATGTAAGCAGACTGTTAGTGACACCGTAGAGTTGGGCGCCAATCCTCAAGCAGATTTTGAAGTGATGAACTTCACGGCTGGCCAAGGAACGTATTTTATTGATCAATCAAGTATTGAAGTGGGAATCACCAATCGTCAAATTGAAAGTTGGGAATGGCAGTTTGGCAATGGCGATCAACAGCAATATCACAATGGGGAGCGCTTCGAATATGGGCAGTATATGCAAGAAGGTATTTATGAAGTAAAATTGATCCTGACTTCCGAAGTGGTGGGCTGTACAGATACGGTAAGCTATAAAATTCCAATTTTCCCATTGGAGCGCCCACTACGTGAGCAAGCGTATCAGGTGCAATTTGATCAGGGCGCCCAGGCGTGGTTGCATTCCGGCCAATGGGATACGGCTGACAGTCTGAGCTCCTGGGGTTTAAATGAGGCGGGCTGGCAGACGAATCAAGGTTCGCACGGGAATAACCAAAACAGCTATTTTGCCGCAGAGAATTCCTGGGTGGAAAGTCCTACTTTTGATTTAAGCAAACTTGATTTGCCCATGCTGACCTTACGCATGCACACCCACAGTGCTGAAGGGGTAGATGGATTGACGCTCAGATATACCACCGATGAGGGGCACAGTTGGCAAACAGTAGGGGCTACCCAAGAAGGTATAGACTGGTATTCGCACACAACGGTATTGAGTATGCCACAAGATGCTCAAAGGAAAAAGGAAGGTTGGTCAGGAACGATGGAAAATCTTCATGCACGCATTCCTTTGGATCAGGTAAAAAAAGAAGCGATCGAAAATGGCAATGGACAGGTTCGTTTCAGGTTTTGGTTCGCTTCTAATGCTGAAGTGGATGATAAAGAAGGCTATCAGGGGGTAAGTATCGCTTCTTTCGAGCTTTCTTCCAGAAACCACCATGTCGTTACGGAGCACTTTATCCATGATTTTTATGGAAAACAGGAGACGGAGGCGATTCGTCAGACGGTTCAGCAATCGCCGGAAGAGTTGATCCTCTTACAATATCCCTATCAGCTTCAGAACGAGTCAGAGAATAAATTGTGGGATTATGCCTGGGAACCTGCCGGAGCGAGGGGCTTGCACTATGGAATCCCGCAGGCAGAGCGAGCGATGGTAGATGGCCGTTGGTATCAGGATGAGGTATGGTCCAAAAGCTGGGGATTGCAGGCGGTGAGTCAGCGTAAACTGCAACAAGCCCGTGTGCTGATCGACCCGATTAGTAGGGCTAATTTTGAAAAGGTAGGTGATCATCGCTTGTCGATTGACTTCTCTTTCCAAAGCAGTGGATTGCCTTTTGATACGCTGGATCAACATTTATTAGTGCATACACTACTGGTCGCCAAAAGCTTTAAGGTACCGGGTGGCGACACTTATGAGCAGCTGGTAAGACAGATGTTACCGGATGCTTCGGGGCAAAAGGTAATATTGAATAACTTACTGAATGAGCGAGGTGGGCATTGGCAAGGCAGTGTGAGCTGGCAACCGGATGTGGCTTGGGCTTTTGCTGAAGGGGTGCAGTTGGTCGTGCTGGTGCAAGGCATGGAGTCCAATGAAATCTATCAGTCGGAAACCTTTGATATTCCACAGGAGATGGTGCCACAGATCCCAACGGACAATGATGCCATGGCGGGTGCTTTGCAAATTTATCCGAATCCGAATGATGGTAATTTTGTGGTAAAATGGCCTCAGGCCGACTGGGCAGACGCTTGGCAAGTTTATAATGTGACTGGGGTTCAAGTGGCCCGTGGACAATTCTCAGCCTTAGGCGCCAAAAGTCATGAGATTCAATTGGCAGATTTACCTGTTGGAGTTTATGTATTGGTATTGAGTCGTCAGGGACAATTATTGACCACAGAGCGCCTTGTGATCAGGCATTAGTTCAGTAACGCTTAAAATAATGAATGGTGTTTTTTATCCACAGATTACACAGATTTCTTTAGATGAGATTCATTGATTATTTGCACACAGGTCAGGAAATCTAATACAATAAAAAATCATGGTAATCATGTAAATCAAGGTAATCATGGTTATTAACACCCCTCCAACCCTATTGTGTGGCGCTTAGTGTTTTAACGCTAAATGGGAGCAGGATGATTTGTCCACAGATTAATGGAATTTATGAGATTAGAATTAAAAAATATGAATCGGGCATCAATTAGTCTAAAGAAATTAAGGCATGGTGTTTTGGCCTTGGCCTTGCTACTGACCTTCAGCCCACAGGCTTTTGGGCAGACCTCGGATTGTGCCAGTAAGCTTTTGGAGGCACAGAAGGAATTCAGTGCCGGGCGCATTGAGTTAGTGCACAAATTACTGCGCCAATGCTTACAAAATGGTGGCTTTAATCAGGGACAACAGATACAGGCCAATAAATTACTATGTCTCACCAGTTTATATAATAATGAGGTTGTTGAAGCTGAGGGCTATTTGTTGCGTTTTTTACAGCTTAATCCGGAATACAAACTCAATACGGCCATCGACCCACCAGAATTTGTCAATATATTTCAGCGTTTTCGGCATCGGCCAGTGCTGATCTGGGGGGTGTCAATAGGGGCCGTAAGGGCCTTTACTGTCCGAGAGCAATTTTACAGTTTATCAGCGGACCCGTCCCAATCTACAGGGGAGTACAGTCAGCAAACAGGCTTCAGCGCCATGTTCGAAATGGAATATTATCTCTCTGACCTATGGGCGATACACTCAGGTGTTGGTTATCAAAGCAACTCCTATTCGTATCAGCAAAGTGATCGCTTTAAGATTCAGGGAGATTATACGGGCTATTCTAATTTGGAATTTAAACAAAAACAAAGCAGCCTGGTGATTCCATTGCAAATCCAAAGGAATTTCGGCGCTCCTTCTCGTCAATTTTTCAGTCGTTTGGGAGGAGAGTATGTGTTTCATATCATCAATAAGGCCGATGTCGCTCGCACCGATCACCTGGGTAATATTCAGGCCAATATTGAGCAAGCAGGGATCAATTTGAACCCTTTAAGACGACAGCATACGGCCCGATTGAATGCCAGTGCAGGCTATCGCAAAAAAGACTGGCTTGGTAAGGGGTGGGTCGCCGTGGAGTTAGGTTTTAGCTATGGTTTATGGCAGGAGAATATCGCCGAAAACCGTTACGATAATACCCAATTGATCTATGAATTTGGCTATATAGATCCTGATTATCGCAGGCACCAACTATGGCTGAAGTTGGCCTATTATTTACCAGTGTATAAACCGAAACTAATAAAGTAATGACAAGGATCGATTTTTTTTGATCATACACCCACATTTTTATGAAGATTAAAATACGATATTATATCCTGCTGTTCTTACTCACCATTAGCGCATGTCAGGAGCATTTAAAGCTGCCCGATACGCCTTACTTTCTGACCTTTATGGGGAATTATGGGCAAGATGAAGCCATTGGAATACTGGCCGATGATAACGAACAGTTATACATTGCAGGTAATTTATCCAAGGGCAAAAGCATCTATTGGACACAGCTCAATGCCTTTGGTCACCAGCAATGGCACTTGACTTGGGGCGACAGTAGCCAGCAGCATATAGCAGACTGGCAATTGAACAGCACCCATTTATTTGCCACTGGCCACATTGTAGATCAACATCGTGCGGCTCAATTGAGCCTTTGGAAAATGAATAAAACCTCCGGCCAATTGGAAAGCTTATCGTACCCTTCGGAGCTACCATATCCCACTTGGGGACAAAAAATTCAGCTTTTAGAAAATGGAGGCCTATTGCTGGCGGGCAATTATGCACTCACCACCACACAGCAGGGGGCTTTGTTCCTTTTACTTGACCCACAAGGTGAACTCCTCTGGCAACAAAGCTACAGTCAATTGCAGGCCTATGATCAAATCATTGACATGCGCCAAAATGAGCAAGGCTACCAAGTGATTGGTAATATTATAGCAGAAGGAAAAGCCACCATCCGAACCATACAACTCAACGACGATGGGGAGATTCTTTGGGCACAAACGCTCAGAGATCAGCCTACCTTGGAAGCCGTTGCAGTGCATTGGCACCCAAGCGAAATCAGGCTACTGGCCACAGAAAAAGAGGGGGAGCAACAACAGACAGTGGTGCTGAAATTGACCGCCAAAGGACAATTAAAAAACAAAATAACACTCACTGCTGAGGCCAACAACACCGCCGCAGACCTATTGGCGGTAGGAGATCATTATTTTGTGTTGAGAAATGTGATCCTTGACACCCGACAAACAAATGCACTGGTCGAAAAATATGATGCGCAGTTTAATCTGATTTGGCAACAACAATACGGCTCCGACTGGCAAGACGACGCCCAAAAGCTCTTTGCCCGATCCACAGGCCCGGGGTTCTTAGCGACCGTTAATTTTGATAATAAAAATGAAAATGCCAATACCAAAATAGCGATTTATGCGCTGGATCAGGAGGGGGTTTTGAGGTGAATAATGACATTAAGCAGTAAATAATAATTATAAAGGGATATTGATTTGACCACGGATTACGCAGATTTCACAGATTTTTTAGATGAAATTTATAGCATATTTGCACACAGGTCAGGAAATTTAATACAATAAAAAATCATGGTAATCATGTAAATCAAGGTAATCATGGTTATTCATCCCCCTCCAACTTTTTTGTGTAGTGCTTAATACCAGTCATGAGTCACTGATCACCAGTCACTTTTTAAAAGTTATTATTGACCGAATCCTTCAATAACCATCCTCATCATACCATTCTATGCAACAGACCATCACATCAACTCATACAGACCTTGATTTTTTAACTGAAGAATTAAATTGGTTATCAAAATGCCTAAGTGACAGCGGCCTCAGCCATGCTGCTGAATTGTCGAATTTAAGCATGACAGAAGCACCAGAAATTCGAGGACAGGGGGTGTACGCCCACTTTGTAAGTGAACATTTGCTTTCTGATGCCGAACGTTTGGTGCTAATATTGGCCTTGGCGCCTCACCTTCAGCCAAAACTATTAGAAACCTATGGTGTAGATGCGGTGCAACGGCAACTATTTAAATTAGTGCAATCAGCTACCAAAAATGTCTTCTTACCTACGGGGGAAACCGCTATCCATCTGATTGCAGGAAGTGACCTTTCCAAAAGACTGGAAGTTTATCGGTATTTTGATGCCGATCATGTCTTTTCCCGCAAAGGCGTGCTGACACTCCAAAAAAATGAGGGAAGCAGCAGTATGGATGCCGAACTATTGATCAATGCGGATTATGTGGATGCTTTTTTATTCAACAGCTATCGCAAACCGAAATATTCAAAGGAATTCCCCGCTCATTTGCTGCAAACCCAGATGGAGTGGGAGGATTTAGTGTTGAACCCCATTACCCAAGAAAAAATTCAGGAAATGAAAGATGCCATTCATTTTTACCAGACTTTGGCGCAAGAATGGGGATTGGGCAAACACCTGAAAAAGGGATACCGAGCTGTTTTTTATGGGCCTTCGGGAACAGGAAAATCTTTGACGGCCTCATTGTTGGGCAAGTCCATGGGCAGAGACGTATATCGGGTGGATTTATCCGCTATTATCTCTAAGTATATCGGAGAGACAGAGGAAAATATTGCCCGTTTGTTGCGCAAGTCCGAGGACAAAGGTTACATCCTGTTTTTTGATGAAGGAGATGCCCTTTTTGGTAGCAGAGCCAAAGACGCTCAAAATAGCAATGACCAACACCACAACCAGCTGATCGGCTATCTTTTACAAGCGATTGAAAATTTTGATGGCATCATCATTCTGGCCACCAACCTAAAGGCCAACCTTGATGAGGCCTTTAGCCGAAGATTTCAATCGAGCATCTATTTTGGTGTACCCAAGCCTGAACAAGGGCTACAACTTTGGAAAAGCCTATGGCCGGAAAAATTAAAAATGGGGCCTACGCTGAATTTTCAATCGCTCGTAGTGGCCAAACCTTTTACCGCAGCGATGATCGTACAGATCATCCAGACCCTGGCGCTTCAGGCCATCCGTAAGCAGGAATTTACCGTGGGCATGGCAGATATCAAAAGAGTTTCAGACGAACTAATGAAAAAATAAGCACAGACATGTCCCAAATATACATACGCCGACCTGATTTAGCCATTCGTTCTGCGGAAGAAGAAGCTATGGATAGCGGTTTGCATACGCCCCAAAAAAAGAGGGATCATCAAGAAGTGCCACCCAAAAAGGTGCTCTTGCTTTCAACAACAGATCCTGCTAAAAATAAACTTTATAGTAGCCCCGATGGAGCGGTACTCCTTGATTTAAATGCATGGGGCAAGCAGCCGATCGAGGCCAAAATACTACGCTATGGGGAGACTTGGTGCTATGTCATCATCAAAATAGCGGATCAATGGTATCGGGGATATGTTGCCCAAGGGTTGGTACATCACCTACTCAAAAAGGTCGATATTATCGCTTCCCGCATCAACAATTATCGGTCGGCCATTATGCCCACTGACGGGGCATCATTTTTTCAAGACGAGGGACAGACCGTCTTGGCGCAATTGCCTTTTGGGACGCATGTATTTGTCATCGAGGTCAATGAGCGTCATTGGGCCAAAGTGATGTATCAAGATCAGCTCGGTTATGTGAAGGTGCAGCACCTGGTCACCAAAACGCCTATGCCTGACCAGCATGCGCAATTGTATAAAATCAAGGAGGGGGATCGGCTTGAAGGCCTGATTGATCAATATTTGATGAGCGGGCAGGATCAGGAAGACCGACGGTTCTATGCCAATGTATTGATGTATCTGAACAACCCGACCAACCGCATGGACAGGGGGATCTATTTAGAAGATAAAAAGGACTTATTGGAGTCATTGGCCGTGGCCTATGACCGATTCCATTTAAGGGCTAACTACCTTATTTGGATTCCCTCCAAAGGCTATGCCGATAGCCTCAAGGGAAAAGTACAGTCGGGTTCTTACCGTAAGGCTTTAAATCAAAAAATCACTGAATTTGCCAAAGGCGTTGGGGGATTTGTCGATCGATTGTGGCCCGAAGGATTTGGAATGCACTATGGCCTGGAGGTAGGGGCGACCTTTGTCATTCCGGTAGGTGTGGATGGGAAAATCGCCACTTACTTTTATCGAAAAGATAAAAATACTATTGCGCTGCGAAAGTATGTACGCTTGGCTGCAGGGGCAGATACGGGCATCAGTGCGGGCTTTCATATTGGTAACCGCAGTGGAAAAAAAGGCGGTACCACCTTGGGTGCACAGGCAGGAGCGAATGCCGAGCTCAAGGGCTTTGCCCTTTCATTAGCGGAATTTGAATTTCCCATTCACCATCAGGGGGTACTGAGTGCCCTTTTTGCGATTTCCTCCATAAAGCATGAATTGGGGACCGCCACTGGCGTTTTCCTTGATGCCTTTATGGGCAGTCAACTTGATCCGCATCATTATCTAACCAAATCAAAATTGGCCGTGGGAATTGCTGGCCAAGTGAATGCAGGAGGTAGCTTAGGGCTCAAAAAAGCCGCCACAGACAAGGAAAAGGACGCTTTTGTCTCCAAAGGCTCCCATGCCGATGAGCGCATGGCAGACAACTTCAGCAGCCGATGGATCGATCTGGTTGTCCCTTCAAAAAATCATCAATCTAAAAAGAGCACTTTAAGGGAGATCTTTAAACGTTCTGCCAATATCGACATTTCAGCCTTATTGGGCGCACAGATTACCGGAGCGGTGGAATGGGATCGTAAACTCAAAGCGCAAGCCGATGGAAGGATCGTCATCGATAAAGAAGTGATGTCAGTCTCCGTAGAGTTAGCGGCCGATGCCCACGGGAAGGTCAACCTTCCGCTTTTGGGTAAATGGGGCCCCGTATTCCAAAGAGGAATGGGCATCAAATTCGTCTTCGACCAGGACAAAGACGATTATCAAATGTTATTCTTCACCACCAAAGGGGATATGGATCTTTATGAGGCGGCTGCTTATGAGGCGCAGATGGAGGGGAATGAAAAGTTATTAAATATCCTTGAAGATGATGATGATTTGGATATTGATTTTGTACTCAACCTCATCAAAGACCTCAAAATCAAAAAATGCATCCACCTAATAGATTGGAATCCTGCAAGCCGTATTGCCAATAGCATCAAACAGCGACAAAAAGAAAACCAAGCCCTACAAAAAAAGGAGTATCAAAGCAATTTCTATGACTTCGATGCTTTTTTGGAGTTTGAGTTAGATTTTGGGGTGGTGTATCAGGCGGATCCATCGATACTAAAAGGGTTAGTTAGAGACTTTATAGAGTACCTTTCAGCAAAGGGATTGACAAATGCCATCCAAGAGTTTGCTGAATGGATGAATAAAAATTGGGATTCTGAATTCAATAATTTCTTGAAAACAGTCGAGTATGAGCGTTATTTAGAACTTTTCAAAGATAACTTCTTCTCATCCATTGAATTGCATACCCAAATGGGAGCGGGGGTAGCCGCCGGCTTTCAATTAGCGGGTGGCCTCAAAGCTAAACTTTTTGGAGATGTTCATGGGGGATTAGTCTATCATATTGATATTCGAGAGGTTTTCCTATCCCAAGTAAGCCATATGTTGAATATCATTTTGACCCATAATTTTCCTAAATCAGATATTCCGGAATCTATGCACCAATTATTTGAACAAGAGCTCTTTAAATAAGGACATACTTTTATAGTCCTTATTTTTTGTATTCATAGCCAAAAGCATCCACATAAAATTTTTGATCATGGTGTACCACATGGTAAATTCCCACTGTTGCAAAATATTGTTCATCAAAGCCTTTAAAACGATCATATTTGGGAGGTATAATTACCTTTCCCTCAAGATCCACTAATCCATAATATTCCTTGTCTTTATGTTTTACCAGATAACTAAGTAAAATTAAACCAGTATTAAAGGGCATTGACAACCTAAACAACCAACCAGGTATTGGCTCTGTTCTTTTTAAAGTAATACTATTAAATAAATAGGTTGATACTCCTCCTTTTTCACCATCTAATAAAAATATACCATTATTTGCATAAGTAGATCTAATTAAATAATAGTCCGCAGGAAGGACAATCTTTCCTTCAGTATCCATAAGCCCTAATTTTCTACGAGAATCACCCAACATATAATCGGTATTAATGAAAATGAAAAGAGGAGGGGCTACATCTTCGGTATATAATGTTCCTATCGAATAATATTCCATTTTTTTAGGATCAACGATAAGCTCCTTAGTAGAAGCCCTCATAATCCCCTTATAAGTTTTATAATGGTCTTCAAAATTTTTAGGATCAGGGTGTTCAATAGACACAACAATCAAATCATTAGCTAATATACCACACCTTTCATACCCCATCTCGGTGATATTGACCAACACCTCCCCCTTTTTATTGATGATCATGGTTTCTTCTCCTTTATGCACACGGGCCATGCCAAACATAAAGCCGGCATCTAAGCGATTAGCCTTATAGTCAAAGCCCGTGATAGGCTTAAAGTCCGCATCATAATAGGCTTGTTTGCCGTCTTTTTCAACCATATAGCTATCCAAATCACGGCAAAGGGATACATCATCATATTCAATAGGGAAAACCACCTTGGCATTTTGATCAATGAAGCCCGCCTTACCATCGTATTTGACTTTGTAAATCCCCGTTTGTTGATAATATATTCGCTTAAAACCCATCGGAATCTGCTCTTCCCCCATGGTGTTCAGGGCGCCCCAATAGCCACTGATGTGTTTAGCTTTACCTAATCCATTGGCATCAAATGGCTTAATGGTACGGTAACTATAATCCGTTAAAAGTTCCCCTTGGGTATTGATCAGGGCATAAAGGGTAGTGGTATCGACCTCGTATGCTCCTTTTTTATAGAAATGTTTACCTACTGCCGCCACGCCGTGTCGGAAGGGAAAGGCATCCTGCCATTGGGGTTCAATCACCAGCTCCTTATCTTTATTCATATAACCAAACAGCTCGCCTACACGGTAAGGCACCAAGACATCATCGGCCAGTTCAAAATTTGCAAGGTATTTGGATTCCGAACGGTAAACTGAAGCATTCAGCTTTTGAGCCATCGTGTTGGTGATCATATTGATACAAAAAATAAGGAAAAATAGGTAGCGATTCATGTTGATGTGATTTAAAGTAAAAATATAAATTTTAATCAACTATTGATACTAATATCAATCAAAATAGTGATCGCAGTTATTTTAAGGTCGGGTAAAAACACATGAACAAGCTGACTAAACGGAAAGGGCTGACCTAGTGCAACAGCCCCTAAATTTAGCATGATTTTTTCTTGAATCACTATATGGGAAGAAAAACATCTATTGTCATTGATCTGACGGAGCGAGAAAAGACACTACTATTTAAAATTATTGGTAGTGGGAAGACGCCTTCAAATATTCGTCGCCGAGCCTCATTTGTTTACCTTTTTCATCAAGGGTTAAGCTTTAAAGAGATTTGTAAAACTGAAAAAGCAGATCCCAACACAGTGAAAAGATGGCTTAACAAATGGGAGGCAATCAATGAGTTAGATGAAACCCAAAATAAAATAGGAGACGCTGAATTTATCCGACTTATTCATGAACAATTAACTGATTCTAAAAGAAGCGGAAGGAAACCTCGTTTAACTGCCGAAGAAAAAATTCGAGTGCAAACATTGAGTTGTGAAGACCCTCAAGATTATGATGTTCCAATCACTGAATGGTCTCATGAGTCTTTGAGTGAGCAAGCGAAGAAAATGGGAATCGAAATCTCATCAAGTCATGTTGGTCGACTTTTAAAAAAACGAATTAAGTCCTCATAAAACTGAATATTGGATACATCCAAAAATAGGTGACCAACAGGAGCATAATGACCGTGTTTCTGATGTTTGCAGTGTTTATTTGGAGCAATCAGACGACGTTGTGACTATTTCTGTGGATGAAAAGACGGGTATTCAAGCTAAACAAAACATAAAAATAACCACGGCGAAAAGCGGTCAAGTTAAGCGAGTAGACCCAGAATACAAGCGGAACGGAACGACCTGTTTAATCGCAGGCATGAATATAATGGACGGCGAGGTCACCAAATATCAACTTGGACAGACTCGGAATGAGGAGGATTTTTGTAAATTTATAGAGTCGATCATCGATAAATACCCTAACAAAAAAATCGTTTTTGTTGCAGACCAACTTAATACACATAAATCAGAGTCATTAGTCAAGCTCATTGCTGATAAAATAAATTATGACAGTGATTTAGGTAAGAAAGGCCGGTGTGGAATATTAAAGACGATGAAGTCTAGGATGGAATTTTTAGAGGATAAAGACCATAAAATCAGATTTCAATATACTCCAAAACATTGCTCTTGGTTGAACCAAATAGAGAATTGGTTTGGCCGCTTACAGAAGCATGTAATTCGCAATGGGCAATTTAACTCGGTTGCTAATTTGGAAAGAAAAATCACCAACTACATTGAGTATTACAATGAAAGATGGAAGAAGCCAATTGAATGGTGTTTTGGCGGATTTTAAACCGTGTGGTATTTAAGGGTTGTCGCACTAGCCTGTCGAATATTTTCAAAAAACATGTACACGAGTTAAGCAGCCATTTGAACGCTCATCATTGCTTTTGCCACGGCTTCCTTATCTTTGATTTCTGCTACTTTTACGGTGTCAAATCCTGAAACAAGTTCGGCAATTTCATTTTCTTTCACAAAAAATAAGGGAATGGTTAGCAAGTGGTTGGTGCACATTTTCTGTGGGTGGCTGCTCATTTTTGATTTGTACTTTCCGAATACGCTTTCGATGATAGCACTGCAACAAAAAGGGATGTCTTCACCAATCGTTTTATAGGTTTTATGAAAATAATGAGTAATTTTTTCTCTGAATATAGTTGGCCGATCCCCTTCGAGTTCTTCCATTTTTTGAGTTAATTTCAAAATAGTTTTGTGACTTATCCCTTCCGTTCTGCCAACCGACAATATTTCTTTGATCACTGAGGTCAAAGATATCAAATCCTTGATGAAAGGTGTATGATCACTGATTTGGAGGAGGCTCAAAGCCGCACCTTTGCTTTCTTCGGCGACATTTTTTAGCTCAGGACCGACCTTTCTAAACCACTTTTCATATTGCCCAAGCTGATGAAACCTACAATGATGCCTTACTTTTGGAGGGGCCAAATGTGCATATTCCCCACACGCTAAATCTTTTCTGAGTTCACCAACCCATTTGATGAAATTCTTGTAATCATCCGTATCATTATATAGATTTTTCAGTGTCCTTGATACTTCATGGGTGATGTCCGAAACATGATCAAGCCCGAGCAAGGCTGTAGCCTTAAGTAAATTAGAACCTTTATCGCTTAGGACATATTGAATTTTCAGCTTCTGAACGAGTGGTTGAAGTTCCTTATAAATTACATCTGCCGACCAACCTTTTTTCGCACCAAGATAAACCAAGTGACAGTCCTCAAAACGTAATGTACGCTGCTGGTCAGAAACGGACACAGGAACAGCAAGTACCAAAAACAATTTCTTCCCGTTGAATGAAATGCTTTCATCACAAATCAAAACACATGGCCGCTCAGGTGAAAATGGTTCGATGGCCTGCATTCCTGCTTTTTTTAACCAATTATCAATCGTCGAATGGTCAGGGCATTTACTATCTATGTGCATTTGTTGAATGAAAATACGCAATACCGTCTCACTATCACGAAGGCTCATGCTGGTTTCAGTATGTAAAATTAAAGCCAAAGTAATAATGGCCGAACAGTAGCTGTGGTGCTTGATTTTTTTCCCACCAAACTCCGACTTGTTTTTAGACTTTTCCTCTTTGTACTTCTTTTCCCAAAAAGAAGCCCGAGCCTTATATCTTTTAATTTTGATACTGTCGTTTCGCCTTTTTCGTTTGGCTCTTTCTGTTGACTTTTTCTTTTTTAGAGATTGTTTGTTATTTTTAAAACTCAAAGCGATTCTGGTAAGGTTGAATGACGGTTTGGACACTCAAATTTAACCTTTTTTCTGGAATCGCTTTTTTTGTGAATTTTCGACAGGCTAGGGCTGACCCGATGTCATTGGCTTGAGGGTTTTCGGGTAAATCGAACCTTGGCTGTCGAATATTTTTGTACCTTTCGGTACGGACGTTGCATGCAACGTCCCTACACACCATAAATCTCATTTTTGTGTGGCATAATTATAAATTTCCAACAAGATAGCCTCAAAGCCAAACTTTTTGGAGATGTTCATGGGGGATTAGTCTATCATATTGATATTCGAGAGTTTTTCCTATCCCAAGTAAGTCATATGTTGAATATCATTTTGACCCATAATTTCCCTAAATCGGACATCCCAAAATTTATGCATCATTTGTTTGAACAAGAGCTTTGTAAATAAGAGCTTACTTTATCGTTCTTACCTTTTGTATTCATAGCCAAAAGCATCAATATAAAATTTTTGATCATGGTGTACCACATGGTAAATGCCTTCTGTTGCAAAATATTGTTCATCAAAGCCTTTAAAACGATCATATTTGGGAGGTATAATTACCTTTCCCTCAAGATCCACTAATCCATAATATTCCTTGTCTTTATGTTTTACCAGATAACTAAGTAAAATTAAACCAGTATTAAAGGGCATTGACAACCTAAACAACCAACCAGGTATTGGTTCTGTTCTTTTTAAAGTAATACTATTAAATAAATAAGATGATACTCCTCCTTTTTCACCATCTAATAAAAATATACCATTATTTGCATAAGTAGATCTAATTAAATAATAGTCCGCAGGAAGGATAATCTTCCCTTCAGTATCCATAAGTCCAATTCTTCTACGAGAATCACCCAACATATAATCGGTATTAATGAAAATGAAAAGAGGAGGAGCTACATCTTCGGTATATAATGTCGAAATAGAGTAATATCCCATTTCTTTAGGGTCAACAATAAGCTCCTTGGTAGATGCCCTCATCATTCCGGTAAACCTCTTATACTGATCAATAAAATCTTTTGGATCAGGATGCGCTAAATCAATAGAAATGAAATCATGGGCTAAAATCGAGCAGCTCTCATAACCCATTTCGGTGATATTAACCAACACCTCCCCTTTTTTATTGATGATCATAGTTTGATCTCCTTTATGCACACGTGCCATGCCAAACATAAAGCCGGCATCTAAGCGATTGGCCTTATAGTCAAAGCCCGTGATAGGCTTAAAGTCCGCATCATAATAGGCTTGTTTGCCGTCTTTTTCAACCATATAGCTATCCAAATCACGGCAAAGCGATACATCATCATATTCAATAGGGAAAACCACCTTGGCATTTTTATCAATGAAGCCCGCCTTACCATCGTATTTGACTTTGTAAATCCCCGTTTGTTGATAATATATTCGCTTAAAACCCATCGGAATCTGCTCTTCCCCCTTGGTGTTCAGGGCGCCCCAATAGCCACTGATGTGTTTAGCTTTACCTAATCCATTGGCATCAAACGGCTTAATGGTATGATAACTATAATCCGTCAAAAGTTCCCCTTGGGTATTGATCAGGGCATAAAGGGTAGTGGTATCGACTTCGTATGCTCCTTTTTTATAGAAATGTTTACCCACTGCCGCCACTCCATGTCGGAAGGGAAAGGCATCCTGCCATTGAGGTTCAATCACCAACTCTTTATCTTTATTCATATAGCCAAACAGCTCGCCCACACGGTAAGGCACCAAGACATCATCGGCCAGTTCAAAATTTGCAAGGTATTTGGATTCCGAACGGTAAACCGAAGCATTCAGCGTTTGTGCCATAGCGTTGGTGATCATATTGATACAAAAAATAAGGAAAAATAGGTAGCGATTCATGTTGATATGATTTAAGGTAAAAATATAAAATTTTATCAACTATTGATACTAATATCAATCAAAATAGGAATCGTTGGTATTTTTGCGTGGGGTAAAAGCATATGAACAAGCTGACTAAACGGAAAGGGCTGGCTCAATGTCATTGGCTTGAGGGTTTTCGGGTAGATCGAACCTTGGCTGTCGAATATTTTTGTACCTTTCGGTACGGACGTTGCATGCAACGTCCCTACGGTAGTAGAAATCATATTTTTGGAAGGGGTGATAGCATATTTTCGAACGGCAAGGCTCCTAACATAATGACATTGTGGGCTAACCTATGTGTCTGCTTAAATCATTAGAAATTAATTAAAACAATAAAGTCACCTTGTATAATTATATTTAAATCATCAAATTAAATGCTTCATCATACACTTTGTATATCCTAAATATGAAGGAAATATCAACCTTGGAAAACCAAACAAAACCTATTGATTCATCAACATTGGCTCACATTAATCAGGTGAATAAATTAGTCCAAGTACGCTTTACTAACACCAGCCAAAATTGGGAGGCCCTTATCTCTTGGCATCCCATATTAGAAGGGTATTGGGGGCAAATGCTTGAACCTTAAGAACTAACGACCTTGGATGAACTGAGATCCGAGAAAAACTCATCGACATGCAGAAAAACAAAGCCCATGGCAACTACTCCTGCTCCGATTGGGAAATCTATAAAACCACCCATAAAAGCGGAATAGAAGGAGTGTTAGAAAGTTTCAATCAGCAAATGGAAGCACTGGTGGCTGATACAAATGCCAAAGGGAATGCTGAGCAGAAGATTGAAGTGGTGGTTATGGGACTTAAAATTAAAGATGCCTGGGGGGAATCCTTGGTACAGATCGCTAAGAATAATCCTTTAGGGGTGAGTGTATTTAATTGGAATAAGAGAACAGGAATGGTTAGCTATAATCCTTTGAACTTGACGCAATTTGAAAAATTAGTATTGCATTATTTATACCTCAAAAATAGAAGTTATGCCTCCGATTATTGGAAATAAAATATTAATACTCTTGCTTTTGGCTTTATGTGCCTGTACCGCTAAAAGTCCTGAAAAAATCAAAGAAGAAAAAATGATTGAAATTCTTAATGAGCTCCAACAAAAATATGGCGATGGATATAATTCAATTTATCACCTTAATGAAACTGGAAAATATTATATTGAATTTAGCCGAGTGAAGGATGACATCTCAAATTGGAACGAAATTCTTTCGGGTATTGATAAAAATAAAGTCAGATTTTTTGATTTTGATAATCATCCCGAAGCACTTCACGATTTAGCTTCGCTCTCAGAATACCCTTCGTTAACAGGTTTAAGTATTGGGTTTTGTAATTTATCTCATATTCCGGAAAAGATATTAGCCATCCCCCAATTGAAAGAGCTTTTTTTGGATGGTAATCCTATTCAGGAATTTCCAATGGAAATCATTCAGCACCTTCCACAATTAACAAGGCTAAGTTTTGACGAAACACCCATCAAGGTCATCCCACCGGAAATTGGACAATTAACCCACTTGAAGGACTTGTATCTAAATAAATTACAGATCAATAGCCTGCCAGCGGAAATTGGACAATTGGCAAATTTAGAAACATTAACCCTACGTGAAACGCCAATCAAAACCTTACCTGATGAGCTCTGCAAGCTCAAAAACCTAAAAATATTAGAGCTAAACAGAAGTAAAATTGAGGCATTACCCGAAAATATTGGGGCAGTAAACTTGAAAGAGATAAATCTTCGAGAAACCAAACAGCTAACCGCTTTACCGGAAAGCTTTGCGGACCTTCCTTTAGAATACTTGTACTTAGACGATAGTGGCATCAAAAAATTTCCCAAGCGAATAGGTGATATGCCTACTTTAAGGTTGGTTTACCTCGAAGGCTTAGGTTTGGAAGATAAAGATTTCCCCGTTGATATACTGAATAACCCTAATATTGAGAGGTTGGTATTAAGAAATAATAAGTTAACATCCCTACCTCCTAATATTGGCAACCTCAAGAAGTTAGATGGTTTGTATCTCCGACAGAACGCCATTACCCACCTTCCCGATGAGATCGGTCAATGTACTAAAATTACCAGCTTAGACTTACAAAGTAACAGCCTGAGCAGTTTGCCAATGAGTATTTGCAATATTGAACGTTTGGAAAGTTTTTATATTCAATACAATCCCCTCGAATGGCTTCCAGCCTGCATAGACGACATTTGGGAAAGAAGTCAAAGTCGCTATAGTTA
This sequence comes from Persicobacter psychrovividus, assembly GCF_036492425.1. Taxonomy (NCBI): domain Bacteria; kingdom Pseudomonadati; phylum Bacteroidota; class Cytophagia; order Cytophagales; family Persicobacteraceae; genus Persicobacter; species Persicobacter psychrovividus. The sequence continues at coordinate 225,959 of NZ_AP025294.1, read as the reverse complement.
CAACCCCAATTGCGAGCGCAGGTGATTTTTGAGGGCAGGATGTGGGGAGGTGGCGATCCCCGCACATTTCCTCCATAAAGCATGAATTGGGGACGGCCACGGGCGTTTTCCTTGATGCCTTTATGGGCAGTCAACTGGATCCGCATCATTATCTAACCAAATCAAAATTAGCCGTGGGAATTGCTGGCCAAGTGAATGCAGGAGGTAGCTTAGGGCTCAAAAAAGCCGCGACAGACAAGGAAAAGGACGCTTTTGTCTCCAAAGGCTCCCATGCCGATGAGCGAATGGCAGACAACTTCAGCAGCCGATGGATCGATCTGGTTGTCCCTTCGAAAAACCATCAATCCAAAAAGACCACCCTCAGGGAGATCTTTAAACGTTCTGCCAATATCGACATTTCAGCCCTATTGGGCGCACAGATTACCGGAGCGGTGGAATGGGATCGTAAACTCAAAGCGCAAGCCGATGGAAGGATCGTCATCGATAAAGAAGTGATGTCAGTCTCCGTAGAGTTAGCGGCCGATGCCCACGGGAAGGTCAACCTTCCGCTTTTAGGTAAATGGGGACCCATTTTCCAAAGAGGAATGGGCATCAAATTCGTCTTCGACCAAGACAAAGACGATTATCAAATGTTCTTCTTCACCACCAAAGGGGATTTGGATCTTTATGAGGCGGCTGCTTATGAGGCACAGATGGAGGGGAATGAAAAGTTATTAAATATCCTTGAGGATGATGATGATTTGGATATTGATTTTGTATTCAACCTCATCAAAGACCTCAAAATCAAAAAACGCATCCACCTGTTGGACTGGAATCCCGCCAGCCGCATTGCCAACAACATCAAACAACGGCAAAAAGAAAACCAAACCCTGCAAAAAAAAGAGTATCAAAGCAATTTCTATGACTTCGATGCTTTTTTGGAGTTTGAGTTAGATTTTGGGGTGTTGTATCAGGCGGATCCATCGATACTAAAAGGGTTAGTTAGAGACTTTATAGAGTACCTTTCAGCAAAGGGATTGACAAATGCCATCCAAGAGTTTGCTGAATGGATGAATGAGCTACGAGATTCTGAATTCAATAATTTCCTTTCAACAGAAGAATATAAACGCTATTTCGAAATTTTCAAAGATGACTTCTTCTCATCCATTGAATTGCATACCCAAATGGGAGTGGGGGTAGCCGCTGGTTTTCAAGTAGCGGGTGGCCTCAAAGCCAAACTTTTTGGAGATGTTCATGGGGGATTAGTCTATCATATTGATATTCGAGAGTTTTTCCTATCCCAAGTAAGTCATATGTTGAATATCATTTTGACCCATAATTTCCCTAAATCGGACATCCCTGGATACAACGGAGCAAGCTGACACCCCCTAACGCTCCGATTTTTGGACGAGAATAACGGAGCAAGCTGACACCCCTATTGTTGAAGAATTAATTGCACTATACCAAGTGTGATATCGGTAAAAAATACTTTTTTGGGTAATCAACCAAAAAGTATAGGCATGGCAGGCAAACCGATCACTATGAGTAAATTACGCCAGATTATTCGGATGCTTCATCAGGGTCGCTCACAAAAGTCGATTCACCTAAGCACGCGGGTGAGCATCAACACCATCAAGGCTTATCGACGCAAGCTAAAAAAGTCAGGTAAGCCGATTGACTATTTTCTGAGTCAGGATGAATTATCGCTGAGTAAGTTCTTTTCTTCGGGCGATCCGGCCTATAAGGATATTCGTTATGAACAAATGAAGGAGCTTTTACCCAGTTTATCGCAAGAGCTTGGCAAGAAAGGGGTTACCAAGGGACTGCTTTGGCAGGAGTATATTGAAGGGCATCCTGATGGCTACAAATATTCGCAATTTTGCTTTCATCTCAGGCGTTATATGCGTCAGAAGCACCCCAATTTACCTCTGGATCACCTTCCGGCAGACAAGCTTTATATCGATTATGCAGGTGCAACTTTACCTTATATTGATGCCGAAACGGGTGAGGTGATCAACTGCCAGGTCTTTGTGGCCTGCCTTCCGTACTCGGATTATTGTTTTGCGATGGCCGTTCCGTCGCAGACGACCGATGACTTTATTTTTGCGCTAAAATGCTGTTTGGAGCATCTTGGGGGTGTTCCGAAGGCGCTTGTGCCGGACAATTTGAAAGCGGCAGTAGTTCAAACCAACCGTTATGAGCCCAAGATCAACAGGGTTTTGGAGGATTTTGCAAACCATTATGGGACCGTAGTGGTACCGGCACGTCCGAGGAAGCCACAGGACAAGGCTTTGGTCGAGAACCAGGTCAAGTTGATCTATCAACGAGCCTATGCCAGAATGCGTAATCAGCAATATTTCAGTCTTCAGGAGCTCAACAATGCCCTTATTTCTTACATCGGAAAACACAACCAAACGCGGATGCAGAAACGTGATTACTGCCGAACAGAGCAGTTTGTTTCCAAGGAAAAGCCACTACTTTCATCGCTTCCCGATCAGCCTTTCGAGATCAAATATTATCGAAATTACACTGTTGCGCAGAACGGACATGTGCTCATGGGCATCGATCAACGGCATTACAGCGTCCCTTTTGAATACATCGGGCAGAAGGCTCAGCTGATTTATACCGATACGATTGTCAATATTTTTGTCCAGTCCAAACTGGTTGCTACCCACCGAAGGAATAAAACCGGTGGTTACACAACCAACAAAGACCACCTGTGTTCGCAGCACCAACACTATCGATCCCGCAGTACGGATAACTACCTGAAAAAGGCCAGTATGTGCCCTGAGCTGGAACGGATGATGGAGGTGATAATCTCAAAAAAACAATATCCTGAGCAGCTTTTTAGGAGCTTTGACGGCTTACTCAACCTGATGCGATCCTACCCTAAAGAGCACTTCGAAACGGCCATTAGGATGGCTATTGAGGCAGAGCAATACAACTATACTTTTGTCCAGAATGTACTACGAAACAAAACCTATATCAACAGCAGTCCACCACCTCAAACCCCTTTGCCCCAACATGAAAACACCCGAGGAAAATCTTATTACAACTAAACCAACATTATGTATTCATTAATCGAAAAACAGCTATCAGAGCTTTCATTCAAAGGAATGAGCCTGCAGTGGGAGACGCTCAGGCAAAGCAAACAGCTTCATGAATTGAGCCTTACCGACGGGCTGAACCTGCTGCTTCAGGCAGAAGCAGACCACCGGCAGACCAACAGGGAAAAACGCCTGATAAGGACAGCTAACTTTCGCTACCAGGCCAGTGTTGCCGAGCTACACTTTGATACCAACAGAGGGCTTGACAAGGGGCAGGTTATGCAACTGGCTACCGGAGAGTACATTGGAAAAGGACAATCCGTACTTGTAACTGGAGCCACCGGATGTGGTAAAAGTTTTGTTGCCTCAGCGTTGGGCTATCAGGCATGTACCCAAGGAAATAGCACCCTCTATTTTAACTTCAAAAAGCTGATGGCCAGTCTGAAGGTTGCCCGAATAGACGGTACGATTGCCAAATTATTTGTCAAACTTGCCAAAGCCGACCTGCTCATAATCGATGACTTTGGTCTGCAAAAACTCGACGCACAACAGCAACAAGACCTAATGGAGGTGATTGAAGACCGACATGCTCGAAAGTCCACCATTATCATCAGCCAGATGCCCGTAAGCGACTGGTATGAGATCATCAACGAACGCACCATCGCCGATGCTATTTTGGACCGTTTGGTACATACCTCCCACAGAATAGAATTAAAAGGCGAAAGTAGGAGAAAATTAAGTTAACTTGAAAACAAACTTCTGCCATTCCCCGAACTGAAACAGGGGGGTGTCAATATGCCCGTTAGGGGGTGTCAATATGAACGGTATATCCAATCCCAAAATTTATGCATCATTTGTTTGAACAAGAGCTTTGTAAATAAGAGCTTACTTTATCGTTCTTACCTTTTGTATTCATAGCCAAAAGCATCAATATAAAATTTTTGATCATGGTGTACCACATGGTAAATGCCTTCTGTTGCAAAATATTGTTCATCAAAGCCTTTAAAACGATCATATTTGGGAGGTATAATTACCTTTCCCTCAAGATCCACTAATCCATAATATTCCTTGTCTTTATGTTTTACCAGATAACTAAGTAAAATTAAACCAGTATTAAAGGGCATTGACAACCTAAACAACCAACCAGGTATTGGTTCTGTTCTTTTTAAAGTAATACTATTAAATAAATAAGATGATACTCCTCCTTTTTCACCATCTAATAAAAATATACCATTATTTGCATAAGTAGATCTAATTAAATAATAGTCCGCAGGAAGGATAATCTTCCCTTCAGTATCCATAAGTCCAATTCTTCTACGAGAATCACCCAACATATAATCGGTATTAATGAAAATGAAAAGAGGAGGAGCTACATCTTCGGTATATAATGTCGAAATAGAGTAATATCCCATTTCTTTAGGGTCAACAATAAGCTCCTTGGTAGATGCCCTCATCATTCCGGTAAACCTCTTATACTGATCAATAAAATCTTTTGGATCAGGATGCGCTAAATCAATAGAAATGAAATCATGGGCTAAAATCGAGCAGCTCTCATAACCCATTTCGGTGATATTAACCAACACCTCCCCTTTTTTATTGATGATCATAGTTTGATCTCCTTTATGCACACGTGCCATGCCAAACATAAAGCCGGCATCTAAGCGATTGGCCTTATAGTCAAAGCCCGTGATAGGCTTAAAGTCCGCATCATAATAGGCTTGTTTGCCGTCTTTTTCAACCATATAGCTATCCAAATCACGGCAAAGCGATACATCATCATATTCAATAGGGAAAACCACCTTGGCATTTTTATCAATGAAGCCCGCCTTACCATCGTATTTGACTTTGTAAATCCCCGTTTGTTGATAATATATTCGCTTAAAACCCATCGGAATCTGCTCTTCCCCTTGGTGTTCAGGGCGCCCCAATAGCCACTGATGTGTTTAGCTTTACCTAATCCATTGGCATCAAACGGCTTAATGGTATGATAACTATAATCCGTCAAAAGTTCCCCTTGGGTATTGATCAGGGCATAAAGGGTAGTGGTATCGACTTCGTATGCTCCTTTTTTATAGAAATGTTTACCCACTGCCGCCACTCCATGTCGGAAGGGAAAGGCATCCTGCCATTGAGGTTCAATCACCAACTCTTTATCTTTATTCATATAGCCAAACAGCTCGCCCACACGGTAAGGCACCAAGACATCATCGGCCAGTTCAAAATTTGCAAGGTATTTGGATTCCGAACGGTAAACTGAAGCATTCAGCGTTTGTGCCATAGCGTTGGTGATCATATTGATACAAAAAATAAGGAAAAATAGGTAGCGATTCATGTTGATATGATTTAAGGTAAAAATATAAAATTTTATCAACTATTGATACTAATATCAATCAAAATAGGAATCGTTGGTATTTTTGCGTGGGGTAAAAGCATATGAACAAGCTGACTAAACGGAAAGGGCTGGCTCAATGTCATTGGCTTGAGGGTTTTCGGGTAGATCGAATCTTGGCTGTCGAATATTTTTGTACCTTTCGGTACGGACGTTGCATGCAACGTCCCTACGGTAGTAGAAATCATATTTTTGGAAGGGGTGATAGCATATTTTCGAACGGCAAGGCTCCTAACATAATGACATTGTGGGCTAACCTATGTGTCTGCTTAAATCATTAGAAATTAATTAAAACAATAAAGTCACCTTGTATAATTATATTTAAATCATCAAATTAAATGCTTCATCATACACTTTGTATATCCTAAATATGAAGGAAATATCAACCTTGGAAAACCAAACAAAACCTATTGATTCATCAACATTGGCTCACATTAATCAGGTGAATAAATTAGTCCAAGTACGCTTTACTAACACCAGCCAAAATTGGGAGACCCTTATCTCTTGGCATCCCATATTAGAAGGGTATTGGGGCAAATGCTTGAACCTTAAGAACTAACGACCTTGGATGAACTGAGCTCCGAGAAAAACTCATCGACATGCAGAAAAACAAAGCCCATGGCAACTACTCCTGCTCCGATTGGGAAATCTATAAAACCACCCATAAAAGCGGAATAGAAGGAGTGTTAGAAAGTTTCAATCAGCAAATGGAAGCACTGGTGGCTGATACAAATGCCAAAGGGAATGCTGAGCAGAAGATTGAAGTGGTGGTTATGGGACTTAAAATTAAAGATGCCTGGGGGGAATCCTTGGTACAGATCGCTAAGAATAATCCTTTAGGGGTGAGTGTATTTAATTGGAATAAGAGAACAGGAATGGTTAGCTATAATCCTTTGAACTTGACGCAATTTGAAAAATTAGTATTGCATTATTTATACCTCAAAAATAGAAGTTATGCCTCCGATTATTGGAAATAAAATATTAATACTCTTGCTTTTGGCTTTATGTGCCTGTACCGCTAAAAGTCCTGAAAAAATCAAAGAAGAAAAAATGATTGAAATTCTTAATGAGCTCCAACAAAAATATGGCGATGGATATAATTCAATTTATCACCTTAATGAAACTGGAAAATATTATATTGAATTTAGCCGAGTGAAGGATGACATCTCAAATTGGAACGAAATTCTTTCGGGTATTGATAAAAATAAAGTCAGATTTTTTGATTTTGATAATCATCCCGAAGCACTTCACGATTTAGCTTCGCTCTCAGAATACCCTTCGTTAACAGGTTTAAGTATTGGGTTTTGTAATTTATCTCATATTCCGGAAAAGATATTAGCCATCCCCCAATTGAAAGAGCTTTTTTTGGATGGTAATCCTATTCAGGAATTTCCAATGGAAATCATTCAGCACCTTCCACAATTAACAAGGCTAAGTTTTGACGAAACACCCATCAAGGTCATCCCACCGGAAATTGGACAATTAACCCACTTGAAGGACTTGTATCTAAATAAATTACAGATCAATAGCCTGCCAGCGGAAATTGGACAATTGGCAAATTTGGAAACATTAACCTTACAAGAAACGCCTATGAAAACTTTACCTGATGAGCTTTGCAAGCTCAAAAAACTGGAAAGATTAGAGCTGGACAAGAGTAAAATTGAGGCTTTGCCTGAAAATATAGGAGCAGTAAACCTGAAAAGGATAGATCTTTGGAATACAAAGCATTTGACTGCTTTGCCCGAAAGCTTTGCGGATCTTCCATTAGAAACTTTATACTTAGTGAATAGTGGCGTTAAAAAATTTCCCAAGCGAATAGGTCATATGCCTACTTTAAGGTTGGTTTACCTCGAAGGCTTGGGGTTGGAAGACAAAGATTTCCCCGTTGAGCTATTGAATAATCCCAATATCGAGAGGTTGGTATTAAGAAATAATAAACTAACGGTTTTACCTCCCAATATCGGTAATCTAAAGAAGTTAGATGAATTATATCTGCGACAAAACGCCATTACCCACCTTCCCGATGAGATCGGTCAATGTACTAAAATTACCACCTTAGACTTACAAAGTAACAGTCTGAGCAGTTTACCGATGAGCATCTGCAATATTGAACGATTGGATGATTTTTATATTCAATACAATCCCCTCGAATGGCTTCCAGCTTGCATAGACGACATTTGGGTAGGAAGAGGGCGCTATGATTACATTCCCAATTGTGAGCGCAGGTGATTTTTCGAGGGAAGATGTGGGGAGGTAGCGATCCCCGCACATTTCCTCCATGAAGCATGAATTGGGGACCGCCACGGGCGTTTTCCTTGATGCCTTTATGGGCAGTCAACTTGATCCGCATCATTATCTAACCAAATCAAAATTGGCCGTGGGAATTGCTGGCCAAGTGAATGCAGGAGGTAGCTTAGGGCTCAAAAAAGCCGCCACAGACAAGGAAAAGGACGCTTTTGTCTCCAAAGGCTCCCATGCCGATGAGCGCATGGCAGACAACTTCAGCAGCCGATGGATCGATCTGGTTGTCCCTTCGAAAAACCATCAATCCAAAAAGACCACCCTCAGGGAGATCTTTAAACGTTCTGCCAATATCGACATTTCAGCTTTATTGGGCGCACAGATTACCGGAGCGGTGGAATGGGATCGTAAACTCAAAGCGCAAGCCGATGGAAGGATCGTCATCGATAAAGAAGTGATGTCAGTCTCCGTAGAGTTAGCGGCCGATGCCCACGGGAAGGTCAACCTTCCGCTTTTAGGTAAATGGGGACCCATTTTCCAAAGAGGAATGGGCATCAAATTCATCTTCGACCAAGACAAAGACGATTATCAAATGTTCTTCTTCACCACCAAAGGGGATATGGATTTGTATGAGGCGGCTGCTTATGAGGCACAGATGGAAGGGAAGATGGATATTCTTGGGGTTTTGTCAAAAGGTCGAAAATTAGAAGTTGATCAGGTATTCAACCTCATCAAAGACCTCAAAATCAAAAAACGCATCCACCTGTTGGACTGGAATCCCGCCAGCCGTATTGCCAATAGCATCAAACAACGGCAAAAAGAAAACCAAGCCCTGCAAAAAAAAGAGTATCAAAGCAATTTCTATGACTTCGATGCTTTTTTAGAGTTTGAGTTAGATTTTGGGGTGTTGTATCAGGCGGATCCATCGATACTAAAAGGGTTAGTTAGAGACTTTATAGAGTACCTTTCAGCAAAGGGATTGACAAATGCCATCCAAGAGTTTGCTGAATGGATGAATGAGCTACGAGATTCTGAATTCAATAATTTCCTTTCAACAGAAGAATATAAACGCTATTTCGAAATTTTCAAAGATGACTTCTTCTCATCCATTGAATTGCATACCCAAATGGGAGTGGGGGTAGCCGCTGGTTTTCAAGTAGCGGGTGGCCTCAAAGCCAAACTTTTTGGAGATGTTCATGGGGGATTAGTCTATCATATTGATATTCGAGAGTTTTTCCTATCCCAAGTAAGTCATATGTTGAATATCATTTTGACCCATAATTTCCCTAAATCGGACATCCCAAAATTTATGCATCATTTGTTTGAACAAGAGCTTTGTAAATAAGAGCTTACTTTATCGTTCTTACCTTTTGTATTCATAGCCAAAAGCATCAATATAAAATTTTGATCATGGTGTACCACATGGTAAATGCCTTCTGTTGCAAAATATTGTTCATCAAAGCCTTTAAAACGATCATATTTGGGAGGTATAATTACCTTTCCCTCAAGATCCACTAATCCATAATATTCCTTGTCTTTATGTTTTACCAGATAACTAAGTAAAATTAAACCAGTATTAAAGGGCATTGACAACCTAAACAACCAACCAGGTATTGGTTCTGTTCTTTTTAAAGTAATACTATTAAATAAATAAGATGATACTCCTCCTTTTTCACCATCTAATAAAAATATACCATTATTTGCATAAGTAGATCTAATTAAATAATAGTCCGCAGGAAGGATAATCTTCCCTTCAGTATCCATAAGTCCAATTCTTCTACGAGAATCACCCAACATATAATCGGTATTAATGAAAATGAAAAGAGGAGGAGCTACATCTTCGGTATATAATGTCGAAATAGAGTAATATCCCATTTCTTTAGGGTCAACAATAAGCTCCTTGGTAGATGCCCTCATCATTCCGGTAAACCTCTTATACTGATCAATAAAATCTTTTGGATCAGGATGCGCTAAATCAATAGAAATGAAATCATGGGCTAAAATCGAGCAGCTCTCATAACCCATTTCGGTGATATTAACCAACACCTCCCCTTTTTTATTGATGATCATAGTTTGATCTCCTTTATGCACACGTGCCATGCCAAACATAAAGCCGGCATCTAAGCGATTGGCCTTATAGTCAAAGCCCGTGATAGGCTTAAAGTCCGCATCATAATAGGCTTGTTTGCCTTCTTTTTCAACCATATAGCTATCCAAATCACGGCAAAGCGATACATCATCATATTCAATAGGGAAAACCACCTTGGCATTTTTATCAATGAAGCCCGCCTTACCATCGTATTTGACTTTGTAAATACCGGTTTGTTGATAATATATTTCTTTAAAACCCATCGGAATCTGCTCTTCCCCCTTGGTGTTCAGGGCGCCCCAATAGCCACTGATATGCAATGCTTCCGCCAAATGATTGTCATCCGCTGGCATAATCTGCCAATAACTATAATCTGTTAAAAGTTCCCCTTGGGTATTGATCAGCGCATACAGGGTAGTGGTATCGACCTCGTATGCTCCTTTTTTATAGAAATGTTTGCCTACGGCCGCTACTCCATGTCGGAAGGGAAAGGCATCCTGCCATTGGGGTTCAATCACAAGTTCCTTATCTTTATTCATATAACCAAACAGCTCGCCTACACGGTAAGGCACCAAGACATCATCGGCCCGTTCAAAATTTGCAAGGTATTTGGATTCCGAACGGTAAACTGAAGGATTCAGCTTTTGCGCCATAGCATTGGTGATCATATTGATACAAAAAATAAGGAAAAATAGGTAGCGATTCATGTTGATATGATTTAAGGTAAAAATATAAAATTTTATCAACTATTGATACTAATATCAATCAAAATAGGAATCGTTGGTATTTTTGCGTGGGGTAAAAGCATATGAACAAGCTGACTAAACGGAAAGGGCTGGCTCAATGTCATTGGCTTGAGGGTTTTCGGGTAGATCGAACCTTGGCTGTCGAATATTTTTGTACCTTTCGGTACGGACGTTGCATGCAACGTCCCTACGGTAGTAGAAATCATATTTTTGGAAGGGGTGATAGCATATTTTCGAACGGCAAGGCTCCTAACATAATGACATTGTGGGCTAACCTATGTGTCTGCTTAAATCATTAGAAATTAATTAAAACAATAAAGTCACCTTGTATAATTATATTTAAATCATCAAATTAAATGCTTCATCATACACTTTGTATATCCTAAATATGAAGGAAATATCAACCTTGGAAAACCAAACAAAACCTATTGATTCATCAACATTGGCTCACATTAATCAGGTGAATAAATTAGTCCAAGTACGCTTTACTAACACCAGCCAAAATTGGGAGACCCTTATCTCTTGGCATCCCATATTAGAAGGGTATTGGGGCAAATGCTTGAACCTTAAGAACTAACGACCTTGGATGAACTGAGCTCCGAGAAAAACTCATCGCCATGCAGAAAAACAAAACCCGTGGCCACTACTCCTGCTCCGATTGGGAAATCTATAAAACCACCCATAAAAGCGGAATAAATGGGGTGTTAGAAAGTTTCAATAACCAAATCCAAGCACTGGTGACTGAAACAAATGCCAAGGGGAATGCTGAGCAGAAAGTTGGTATACTCATGGGCTTTGATATTGAGAATGCTTGGGGAGAATCCTTAAAAGATATTGCAGAGAATAATCCTTTAGGGGTGAGTGTATTTAATTGGAATAAAGACAACGACATGATCTCTTATAATCCCTTAGATTTAGCTCAATTTGAAAAATTAGTTTTGCATTATTTATACCTCAAAAATAGAAGTTATGCCTCGGATTATTGGAAATAAAATATGGATGATTGCGCTATTGGCTTTATCTGCTTGCACTCTTAAAAGTAAAGAAGAAAAAATGATTGAAATTCTTAATGATCTCCAACAAAAATATAGCGATGGGTATAATCCATTTTATCTTATTCATAAAAATGGTCAATATACTATTGATTTTCGGCGAGCTAAAGAAGACATCTCCAATTGGAATGATATCCTATCTGACATTGACAAAAAAAAAGTTAGCGCTTTACGATTTTCGAATCACCCCGAAGCACTTCAAGATTTAGCTTCGCTTTCAGAATATCCTTCGTTAACGGGTTTAAGCATTGGGTCATGTAATTTATCTCACATTCCTAAGGAAGTATTAGAAATTCCTCATTTAAAAGAGCTTTTTTTGGATGGAAATCCTATTCAGGAATTTCCAATAGAAATCATTCAGCGCCTTCCACAATTAACAAGGCTAAGTTTTGACGAAACACCGATCAAAGTCATCCCACCAGAAATTGCACAATTAACCCAATTGAAAGACTTGTTTCTGGATAAATTACAGATCAAAAGCCTGCCAGCGGAAATTGGACAATTGACAAATTTAGAAACATTAACCCTACGTGAAACGCCAATCAAAACCTTACCTGATGAGCTCTGCAAGCTCAAAAACCTAAAAATATTAGAGCTAAACAGAAGTAAAATTGAGGCATTACCCGAAAATATTGGGGCAGTAAACTTGAAAGAGATAAATCTTCGAGAAACCAAACAGCTAACCGCTTTACCGGAAAGCTTTGCGGACCTTCCTTTAGAATACTTGTACTTAGACGATAGTGGCATCAAAAAATTTCCCAAGCGAATAGGTGATATGCCTACTTTAAGGTTGGTTTACCTCGAAGGCTTAGGTTTGGAAGATAAAGATTTCCCCGTTGATATACTGAATAACCCTAATATTGAGAGGTTGGTATTAAGAAATAATAAGTTAACATCCCTACCTCCTAATATTGGCAACCTCAAGAAGTTAGATGGTTTGTATCTCCGACAGAACGCCATTACCCACCTTCCCGATGAGATCGGTCAATGTACTAAAATTACCAGCTTAGACTTACAAAGTAACAGCCTGAGCAGTTTGCCAATGAGTATTTGCAATATTGAACGTTTGGAAAGTTTTTATATTCAATACAATCCCCTCGAATGGCTTCCAGCCTGCATAGACGACATTTGGGAAAGAAGTCAAAGTCGCTATAGTTACAACCCCAATTGCGAGCGCAGGTGATTTTTGAGGGCAGGATGTGGGGAGGTGGCGATCCCCGCACATTTCCTCCATAAAGCATGAATTGGGGACGGCCACGGGCGTTTTCCTTGATGCCTTTATGGGCAGTCAACTGGATCCGCATCATTATCTAACCAAATCAAAATTAGCCGTGGGAATTGCTGGCCAAGTGAATGCAGGAGGTAGCTTAGGGCTCAAAAAAGCCGCGACAGACAAGGAAAAGGACGCTTTTGTCTCCAAAGGCTCCCATGCCGATGAGCGAATGGCAGACAACTTCAGCAGCCGATGGATAGATCTGGTTGTCCCTTCGAAAAACCATCAATCCAAAAAGACCACCCTCAGGGAGATCTTTAAACGTTCTGCCAATATCGACATTTCAGCCCTATTGGGCGCACAGATTACCGGAGCGGTGGAATGGGATCGTAAACTCAAAGCGCAAGCCGATGGAAGGATCGTCATCGATAAAGAAGTGATGTCAGTCTCCGTAGAGTTAGCGGCCGATGCCCACGGGAAGGTCAACCTTCCGCTTTTAGGTAAATGGGGACCCATTTTCCAAAGAGGAATGGGCATCAAATTCGTCTTCGACCAAGACAAAGACGATTATCAAATGTTCTTCTTCACCACCAAAGGGGATTTGGATCTTTATGAGGCGGCTGCTTATGAGGCACAGATGGAGGGGAATGAAAAGTTATTAAATATCCTTGAGGATGATGATGATTTGGATATTGATTTTGTATTCAACCTCATCAAAGACCTCAAAATCAAAAAACGCATCCACCTGTTGGACTGGAATCCCGCCAGCCGCATTGCCAACAACATCAAACAACGGCAAAAAGAAAACCAAGCCCTACAAAAAAAGGAGTATCAAAGCAATTTCTATGACTTCGATGCCTTTTTGGAGTTTGAGTTAGATTTTGGGGTGTTGTATCAGGCGGATCCAAAAGAATTAGGCGATTTAATTGAAGATTTTATCTCCTACCTTTCTGCCAAAGGCTTAAAAAATGCCATCCAAGAGTTTGCTGAATGGATGAATAAAAATTGGGATTCTGAATTCAATAATTTCTTGAAAACAGTCGAGTATGAGCGTTATTTAGAACTTTTCAAAGATGACTTCTTCTCATCCATTGAATTGCATACCCAAATGGGAGCGGGGGTAGCCGCCGGCTTTCAATTAGCGGGTGGCCTCAAAGCTAAACTTTTTGGAGATGTTCATGGGGGATTAGTCTATCATATTGATATTCGAGAGGTTTTCCTATCCCAAGTAAGTCATGTGTTGAATATCATTTTGACCCATAATTTTCCTAAATCAGATATTCCGGAATCTATGCACCAATTATTTGAACAAGAGCTATTTAAATAAGGACATACTTTTATAGTCCTTATTTTTTGTATTCAAAGCCAAAAACATCAATATAGAATTTTTGATTATGATGTACCACATGGATAATGCCCTCTGTTGCAAAATATTGTTCATCAACGCCTTTAAAATGATCATACTTTGGAGGGATGACTACAATACCATCAAAATCTATAATTCCAGAATAATATCTCTCGTTGGATATTTTTCGATACTTATAAAAATTTAAGTTGCTAACCGGTGGTACCATTGTTAAACGAGACAACCAACCTTGAATAGCCCCCTTTTTCTCCATTGTTCGACTATCAAAAAAGTAGCTATTCTTGTTTTCATCACGTTTTAAAACAAAAATCCCATTATTTGAATAAGTAGATGTAATTAAATCATAGACCGCAGGAAGGACAATCTTTCCTTCAGTATCCATAAGCCCTAATTTTCTACGAGAATCACCCAACATATAATCGGTATTAATGAAAATGAAAAGAGGGGGGGCTACATCTTCGGTATATAATGTTCCTATCGAATAATATTCCATTTTTTTAGGATCAACGATAAGCTCCTTAGTAGAAGCCCTCATAATCCCCTTATAAGTTTTATAATGGTCTTCAAAATTTTTAGGATCAGGGTGTTCAATAGACACAACAATCAAATCATTAGCTAATATACCACACCTTTCATAACCCATCTCAGTGATATTGACCAACACCTCTCCTTTTTTATTGATGATCATGGTTTGATCTCCTTTATGCACACGGGCCATGCCAAACATAAAGCCGGCATCTAAGCGATTGGCCTTATAGTCAAAGCCCGTGATGGGCTTAAAGTCCGCATCATAATAGGCTTGTTTGCCGTCTTTTTCAACCATATAGCTATCCAAATCACGGCAAAGCGATACATCATCATATTCAATAGGGAAAACCACCTTGGCATTTTTATCAATGAAGCCCGCCTTACCATCGTATTTGACTTTGTAAATCCCCGTTTGTTGATAATATATTCGCTTAAAACCCATCGGAATCTGCTCTTCCCCCTTGGTGTTCAGGGCGCCCCAATAGCCACTGATGTGTTTAGCTTTACCTAATCCATTGGCATCAAACGGCTTAATGGTACGATAACTATAATCCGTCAAAAGTTCCCCTTGGGTATTGATCAGGGCATAAAGGGTAGTGGTATCGACCTCGTATGCTCCTTTTTTATAGAAATGTTTACCCACTGCCGCCACTCCATGTCGGAAGGGAAAGGCATCCTGCCATTGAGGTTCAATCACCAACTCTTTATCTTTATTCATATAGCCAAACAGCTCGCCCACACGGTAAGGCACCAAGACATCATCGGCCAGTTCAAAATTTGCAAGGTATCTGGATTCCGAACGGTAAACTGAAGCATTCAGCGTTTGTGCCATAGCGTTGGTGATCATATTGATACAAAAAATAAGGAAAAATAGGTAGCGATTCATGTTGATATGATTTAAGGTAAAAATATAAAATTTTATCAACTATTGATACTAATATCAATCAAAATAGGAATCGTTGGTATTTTTGCGTGGGGTAAAAGCACATGAACAAGCTGACTAAACGGAAAGGGCTGACCCGATGTCATTGGCTTGAGGTTTTTTGGGTAGATCGAATCTTGGCTGTCGAATATTTTTGTACCTTTCGGTACGGACGTTGCATGCAACGTCCCTACGGTAGTAGAAATCATATTTTTGGAAGGGGTGATAGCATATTTTCGAACGGCAAGGCTCCTAACATAATGACATTGTGGGCTAACCTATGTGTCTGCTTAAATCATTAGAAATTAATTAAAACAATAAAGTCACCTTGTATAATTATATTTAAATCATCAAATTAAATGCTTCATCATACACTTTGTATATCCTAAATATGAAGGAAATATCAACCTTGGAAAACCAAACAAAACCTATTGATTCATCAACTGGATACAACGGAGCAAGCTGACACCCCCTAACGCTCCGATTTTTGGACGAGAATAACGGAGCAAGCTGACACCCCTATTGTTGAAGAATTAATTGCACTATACCAAGTGTAATATCGGTAAAAAATACTTTTTTGGGTAATCAACCAAAAAGTATAGGCATGGCAGGCAAACCGATCACTATGAGTAAATTACGCCAGATTATTCGGATGCTTCATCAGGGTCGCTCACAAAAGTCGATTCACCTAAGCACGCGGATGAGCATCAACACCATCAAGGCTTATCGACGCAAGCTAAAAAAGTCAGGTAAGCCGATTGACTATTTTCTGAGTCAGGATGAATTATCGCTGAGTAAGTTCTTTTCTTCGGGCGATCCGGCCTATAAGGATATTCGTTATGAACAAATGAAGGAGCTTTTACCCAGTTTATCGCAAGAGCTTGGCAAGAAAGGGGTTACCAAGGGACTGCTTTGGCAGGAGTATATTGAAGGGCATCCTGATGGCTACAAATATTCGCAATTTTGCTTTCATCTCAGGCGTTATATGCGTCAGAAGCACCCCAATTTACCTCTGGATCACCTTCCGGCAGACAAGCTTTATATCGATTATGCAGGTGCAACTTTACCTTATATTGATGCCGAAACGGGTGAGGTGATCAACTGCCAGGTCTTTGTGGCCTGCCTTCCGTACTCGGATTATTGTTTTGCGATGGCCGTTCCGTCGCAGACGACCGATGACTTTATTTTTGCGCTAAAATGCTGTTTGGAGCATCTTGGGGGTGTTCCGAAGGCGCTTGTGCCGGACAATTTGAAAGCGGCAGTAGTTCAAACCAACCGTTATGAGCCCAAGATCAACAGGGTTTTGGAGGATTTTGCAAACCATTATGGGACCGTAGTGGTACCGGCACGTCCGAGGAAGCCACAGGACAAGGCTTTGGTCGAGAACCAGGTCAAGTTGATCTATCAACGAGCCTATGCCAGAATGCGTAATCAGCAATATTTCAGTCTTCAGGAGCTCAACAATGCCCTTATTTCTTACATCGGAAAACACAACCAAACGCGGATGCAGAAACGTGATTACTGCCGAACAGAGCAGTTTGTTTCCAAGGAAAAGCCACTACTTTCATCGCTTCCCGATCAGCCTTTCGAGATCAAATATTATCGAAATTACACTGTTGCGCAGAACGGACATGTGCTCATGGGCATCGATCAACGGCATTACAGCGTCCCTTTTGAATACATCGGGCAGAAGGCTCAGCTGATTTATACCGATACGATTGTCAATATTTTTGTCCAGTCCAAACTGGTTGCTACCCACCGAAGGAATAAAACCAGTGGTTACACAACCAACAAAGACCACCTGTGTTCGCAGCACCAACACTATCGATCCCGCAGTACGGATAACTACCTGAAAAAGGCCAGTATGTGCCCTGAGCTGGAACGGATGATGGAGGTGATGATCTCAAAAAAACAATATCCTGAGCAGCTTTTTAGGAGCTTTGACGGCTTACTCAACCTGATGCGATCCTACCCTAAAGAGCACTTCGAAACGGCCATTAGGATGGCTATTGAGGCAGAGCAATACAACTATACTTTTGTCCAGAATGTACTACGAAACAAAACCTATATCAACAGCAGTCCACCACCTCAAACCCCTTTGCCCCAACATGAAAACACCCGAGGAAAATCTTATTACAACTAAACCAACATAATGTATTCATTAATCGAAAAACAGCTATCAGAGCTTTCATTCAAAGGAATGAGCCTGCAGTGGGAGACGCTCAGGCAAAGCAAACAGCTTCATGAATTGAGCCTTACCGACGGGCTGAACCTGCTGCTTCAGGCAGAAGCAGACCACCGGCAGACCAACAGGGAAAAACGCCTGATAAGGACAGCTAACTTTCGCTACCAGGCCAGTGTTGCCGAGCTACACTTTGATACCAACAGAGGGCTTGACAAGGGGCAGGTTATGCAACTGGCTACCGGAGAGTACATTGGAAAAGGACAATCCGTACTTGTAACTGGAGCCACCGGATGTGGTAAAAGTTTTGTTGCCTCAGCGTTGGGCTATCAGGCATGTACCCAAGGAAATAGCACCCTCTATTTTAACTTCAAAAAGCTGATGGCCAGTCTGAAGGTTGCCCGAATAGACGGTACGATTGCCAAATTATTTGTCAAACTTGCCAAAGCCGACCTGCTCATAATCGATGACTTTGGTCTGCAAAAACTCGACGCACAACAGCAACAAGACCTAATGGAGGTGATTGAAGACCGACATGCTCGAAAGTCCACCATTATCATCAGCCAGATGCCCGTAAGCGACTGGTATGAGATCATCAACGAACGCACCATCGCCGATGCTATTTTGGACCGTTTGGTACATACCTCCCACAGAATAGAATTAAAAGGCGAAAGTAGGAGAAAATTAAGTTAACTTGAAAACAAACTTCTGCCATTCCCCGAACTGAAACAGGGGGGTGTCAATATGCCCGTTAGGGGGTGTCAATATGAACGGTATATCCATCAACATTGGCTCACATTAATCAGGTGAATAAATTAGTCCAAGTACGCTTTACTAACACCAGCCAAAATTGGGAGGCCCTTATCTCTTGGCATCCCATATTAGAAGGGTATTGGGGGCAAATGCTTGAACCTTAAGAACTAACGACCTTGGATGAACTGAGATCCGAGAAAAACTCATCGACATGCAGAAAAACAAAGCCCATGGCAACTACTCCTGCTCCGATTGGGAAATCTATAAAACCACCCATAAAAGCGGAATAGAAGGAGTGTTAGAAAGTTTCAATCAGCAAATGGAAGCACTGGTGGCTGATACAAATGCCAAAGGGAATGCTGAGCAGAAGATTGAAGTGGTGGTTATGGGACTTAAAATTAAAGATGCCTGGGGGGAATCCTTGGTACAGATCGCTAAGAATAATCCTTTAGGGGTGAGTGTATTTAATTGGAATAAGAGAACAGGAATGGTTAGCTATAATCCTTTGAACTTGACGCAATTTGAAAAATTAGTATTGCATTATTTATACCTCAAAAATAGAAGTTATGCCTCCGATTATTGGAAATAAAATATGGATGATTGTGTTATTGGCTTTATCTGCTTGCACTCTTAAAAGTCAAAAAGAAATTAAAGAAGAAAAAATGATTGAAATTCTTAATGAACTCCAACAAAAATATGGTGATCCTTATAATCCAATTTATCGCCTTAACGAAACTGGAAAATATTATATTGACTTTAGCCGAGTGAAAGGTGACATCTCCAATTGGAACGAAATTCTTTCGGGTATTGATAAAAATAAAGTCAGGTTTTTGGATTTTGATAATCATCCTGAAGCACTTCAAGATTTAGCTTCTCTCTCAGAATACCCTTCGCTAACGGGTTTAAGCATTGGGTTTTGTAATATATCACATATACCTGAAAAGGTTTTCGACTTTTCCCATTTAAAAGAGCTTTTTTTTGATGGTAATCCTATTCAGGAATATCCAATGGAAATCATTCAGCATTTCCCCCAATTAGAAAGGTTTAGCTTAAATGAAACTCCCATCAAGACCATCCCTCCAGAAATTGGACAACTATCCCATTTGAAAGACTTGTATCTAAGTAAGTTGGAAATCGATAGCCTGCCAGCAGAAATTGGTCAATTGGCTAATTTAGAAACATTATGCCTGAGGGAGACCCCAATGCGATCTTTACCTGATGAGCTTTGCAAGCTCAAAAAACTGGAAAGATTAGAGCTGGACAAGAGTAAAATTGAGGCTTTGCCTGAAAATATAGGAGCAGTAAACCTGAAAAGGATAGATCTTTGGAATACAAAGCATTTGACTGCTTTGCCCGAAAGCTTTGCGGATCTTCCATTAGAAACTTTATACTTAGTGAATAGTGGCGTTAAAAAATTCCCAAAGCGAATAGGTCAGATGCCTACTTTAAATCGAGTTTACCTCGAAGGCTTGGGGTTGGAAGATAAAGATTTCCCCGTTGATCTATTGAATAATCCCAATATTACGAGTTTAAGTTTAGATAATAATAAACTAACAGTTTTACCTCCTAATATTGGCAACCTTAAGAAGTTAGATTTTTTATCTCTCAAGGTAAACGCCATTACCCACCTTCCCGATGAGATCGGTCAATGTACTAAAATTACCAGCTTAGACTTACAAAGTAACAGTCTGAGCAGTTTGCCAATGAGCATCTGCAATATTGAACGTTTGAATAGTTTTAATATTCAATACAATCCCCTCGAATGGCTTCCAGCTTGCATAGACGACATTTGGGTAGGAAGAGGGCGCTATGATTACATTCCCAATTGTGAGCGCAGGTGATTTTTGAGGGCAGGATGTGGGGAGGTGGCGATCCCCGCACATTTCCTCCATAAAGCATGAATTGGGGACGGCCACGGGCGTTTTCCTTGATGCCTTTATGGGTAGCCAACTTGATCCGCATCATTATCTAACCAAATCGAAATTGGCCGTGGGAATTGCTGGCCAAGTGAATGCAGGAGGCAGTTTAGGGCTCAAAAAAGCCGCCACAGACAAGGAAAAGGATGCTTTTGTCTCCAAAGGCTCCCATGCCGATGAGCGCATGGCAGACAACTTCAGCAGCCGATGGATCGATCTGGTTGTCCCTTCGAAAAACCATCAATCCAAAAAGACCACCCTCAGGGAGATCTTTAAACGTTCTGCCAATATCGACATTTCAGCCTTATTGGGCGCACAGATTACCGGAGCGGTGGAGTGGGACCGTAAACTCAAAGCACAAGCCGATGGAAGGATAGTCATCGCTAAAGAAGTGATGTCAGTCTCCGTAGAGTTAGCGGCCGATACCCACGGGAAGGTCAACCTTCCGCTTTTAGGTAAATGGGGACCCATTTTCCAAAGAGGGATGGGCATCAAATTCGTCTTCGACCAAGACAAAGACGATTATCAAATGTTCTTCTTCACCACCAAAGGGGATATGGATTTGTATGAGGCGGCTGCTTATGAGGCACAGATGGAGGGGAATGAAAAGTTATTAAATATCCTTGAGGATGATGATTTGGATATTGATTTTGTATTCAACCTCATCAAAGACCTCAAAATCAAAAAACGCATCCACCTGTTGGACTGGAATCCCGCCAGCCGTATTGCCAATAGCATCAAACAGCGAGAAAAAGAAAACCAAGCCCTACAAAAAAAGGAGTATCAAAGCAATTTCTATGACTTCGATGCTTTTTTAGAGTTTGAGTTAGATTTTGGGGTGTTGTATCAGGCGGATCCATCGATACTAAAAGGGTTAGTTAGAGACTTTATAGAGTACCTTTCAGCAAAGGGATTGACAAATGCCATCCAAGAGTTTGCTGAATGGATGAATGAGCTACGAGATTCTGAATTCAATAATTTCCTTTCAACAGAAGAATATAAACGCTATTTCGAAATTTTCAAAGATGACTTCTTCTCATCCATTGAATTGCATACCCAAATGGGAGTGGGGGTAGCCGCTGGTTTTCAAGTAGCGGGTGGCCTCAAAGCCAAACTTTTTGGAGATGTTCATGGGGGATTAGTCTATCATATTGATATTCGAGAGTTTTTCCTATCCCAAGTAAGTCATATGTTGAATATCATTTTGACCCATAATTTCCCTAAATCGGACATCCCAAAATTTATGCATCATTTGTTTGAACAAGAGCTTTGTAAATAAGAGCTTACTTTATCGTTCTTACCTTTTGTATTCATAGCCAAAAGCATCAATATAAAATTTTTGATCATGGTGTACCACATGGTAAATGCCTTCTGTTGCAAAATATTGTTCATCAAAGCCTTTAAAACGATCATATTTGGGAGGTATAATTACCTTTCCCTCAAGATCCACTAATCCATAATATTCCTTGTCTTTATGTTTTACCAGATAACTAAGTAAAATTAAACCAGTATTAAAGGGCATTGACAACCTAAACAACCAACCAGGTATTGGTTCTGTTCTTTTTAAAGTAATACTATTAAATAAATAAGATGATACTCCTCCTTTTTCACCATCTAATAAAAATATACCATTATTTGCATAAGTAGATCTAATTAAATAATAGTCCGCAGGAAGGATAATCTTCCCTTCAGTATCCATAAGTCCAATTCTTCTACGAGAATCACCCAACATATAATCGGTATTAATGAAAATGAAAAGAGGAGGAGCTACATCTTCGGTATATAATGTCGAAATAGAGTAATATCCCATTTCTTTAGGGTCAACAATAAGCTCCTTGGTAGATGCCCTCATCATTCCGGTAAACCTCTTATACTGATCAATAAAATCTTTTGGATCAGGATGCGCTAAATCAATAGAAATGAAATCATGGGCTAAAATCGAGCAGCTCTCATAACCCATTTCGGTGATATTAACCAACACCTCTCCTTTTTTATTGATGATCATGGTTTGATCTCCTTTATGCACACGTGCCATGCCAAACATAAAGCCAGCATCTAAGCGATTGGCCTTATAGTCAAAGCCAGTGATAGGCTTAAAGTCCGCATCATAATAGGCTTGTTTGCCGTCTTTTTCAACCATATAGCTATCCAAATCACGGCAAAGGGATACATCATCATATTCAATAGGGAAAACCACCTTGGCATTTTTATCAATGAAGCCCGCCTTACCATCATACTTGACTTTATAAATCCCGCTCTGTTGATAATATATTCGCTTAAAACCCATCGGAATCTGCTCTTCCCCCATGGTGTTCAGGGCGCCCCAATAGCCACTCATATGCAATGCTTCCGCCAAATGATTGTCATCCGCTGGCATAATCTGCCAATAACTATAATCCGTCAAAAGTTCCCCTTGGGTATTGATCAGCGCATAAAGGGTAGTGGTATCAACCTCGTATGCTCCTTTTTTATAGAAATGTTTACCCACTGCCGCCACTCCATGTCGGAAGGGAAAGGCATCCTTCCATTGGGGTTCAATCACCAGCTCTTTATCTTTATTCATATAGCCAAACAGCTCGCCCACACGGTAAGGCACCAAGACATCATCGGCCAGTTCAAAATTTGCAAGGTATCTGGATTCCGAACGGTAAACCGAAGCATTCAGCTTTTGTGCCATAGCGTTGGTGATCATATTGATACAAAAAATAAAGAATAATAGGTGACGTTTCATGTTGATGTGATTTAAAGTAAAAATATAAATTTTAATCAACTATTGATACTAATATCAATCAAAATAGGAATCGTTGGTATTTTTGCGTGGGGTAAAAGCACATGAACAAGCTGACTAAACGGAAAGGGCTGACCCGATGTCATTGGCTTGAGGTTTTTTGGGTAGATCGAATCTTGGCTGTCGAATATTTTTGTACCTTTCGGTACGGACGTTGCATGCAACGCCCTACGGCATTACAAATCACGTATTTGATCAACATAATTATAAATTTTCAACAAGATAGCCTCAAAGCCAAACTTTTTGGGGATGTTCATGGCGGATTAGTCTATCATATCGATATTCGAGAGGTTTTCCTATCCAAAGTAAGCCACATATTAAATATCATTCTGACCCATAAATTCCCTAAATCGGACATTCCTAAATTTATGCATCAAATATTTGAAGAAGAGCTCTTTAAATAAGGACATACTTTTATAGTCCTTATTTTTTGTATTCATAGCCAAAAGCATCCACATAAAATTTCAATCCATTGTGCACCACGTAAAATATACCTTCTGATGCAAAAACTTGCTCATCAAATCCTTTGAATCGATCATATTTCGGGGGTATCATTTCCTTACCATCAAGCCCAATGATACCACTATATTTTTCATCACCATCCATTATTGTTTGCACGAAAACCGTTAGCCCGATATCAGAGGGCATGGATAAAGCATGTACTCCGCCTTTAATTGGGCCAATTTTTTCTAAAGATTTTGAATCATAAAAGTAATTATCATAAGAGTAAGGACCGTATTTATTCTCTAATAAAAAAATTCCATTATTTAAATAAGTAGAGGTAATTAAATCATAGACCGCAGGAAGGACAATCTTTCCTTCAGTATCCATAAGTCCAATTTTTCTACGAGAATCACCCAACATATAATCGGTATTAATGAAAATGAAAAGAGGGGGGGCTACATCTTCTGTATATAATGTGCCTATCGAATAATATTCCATTTTTTTAGGATCAATAATAAGCTCCTTAGTAGAAGCCCTCATAATCCCCTTATAGGTTTTATAATGATCTTCAAAATTTTTGGGATCAGGGTGTTTAATAGATACAACAATAAAATCTTTAGCTAATATGCCACACCTTTCATAACCCATTTCGGTGATATTGACCAACACCTCTCCTTTTTTATTGATGATCATAGTTTGATCTCCTTTATGCACACGTGCCATGCCAAACATAAAGCCGGCATCTAAGCGATTAGCCTTATAGTCAAAGCCCGTGATAGGCTTAAAGTCCGCATCATAATAGGCTTGTTTGCCGTCTTTTTCAACCATATAGCTATCCAAATCACGGCAAAGAGACACATCATCATATTCAATAGGGAAAACCACCTTGGCATTTTTATCAATGAAGCTCGCCTTACCATCGTATTTGACTTTGTAAATACCGGTTTGTTGATAATATATTTCTTTAAAACCCATCGGAATCTGCTCTTCCCCCTTGGTGTTCAGGGCGCCCCAATAGCCACTGATGTGTTTAGTTTTACCTAATCCATTGGCATCAAATGGCTTAATGGTACGGTAACTATAATCCGTCAAAAGTTCCCCTTGGGTATTGATCAGGGCATAAAGGGTAGTGGTATCGACTTCGTATGCTCCTTTTTTATAGAAATGTTTACCCACTGCCGCCACTCCATGTCGGAAGGGAAAGGCATCCTGCCATTGGGGTTCAATCACAAGTTCCTTATCTTTATTCATATAGCCAAACAGCTCGCCCACACGGTAAGGCACCAAGACATCATCGGCCAGTTCAAAATTTGCAAGGTATCTGGATTCCGAACGGTAAACTGAAGCATTCAGCTTTTGTGCCATCGTGTTGGTGATCATATTGATACAAAAAATAAGGAAAAATAGGTAGCGATTCATGTTGATATAATTTAAGGTAAAAATATAAATTTTCATCAACTAATGATACTAATATCAATCAAAATAGGAATCGTTGGTATTTTTGCGTGGGGTCAAATTGCCCAATATAGTCCACAAAACTGGTCTTTGAATCTTTTCTAAGACCAGTATTGTGTTCGCTCACCCTTTACCTCACTTCACCATTTTCCCACTCTTCTTAAACTCTTTTACAATCGCATAATGAAGATCATTAGCATTGATAATTTCTATATTTTCAGCAAAGGCCTTAAGGATGCAAAATCTAACAATATTGTTAATGGCACCACCAGCTAATTCGTAATTGCTCGCAATTTGCCAAAGGTCTATTTCATCATGAAGCTTGAACTCTTTTGGGAAAGCTTTTTGCCAAAGCGTATAACGCATCTCTTCATCTGGCATAGAAAAGTGAATGATGGACTGAAATCGACGGTTGAAAGCCGTATCGATGTTACCTTTGAAGTTGGAGGCCAAAATTACCAGTGCTGGGAAATCCTCAATACGCTGCAAAAGGTAAGACACTTCCTGATTGGCATATTTATCATTTGAGCTGTTGGTCTGTGAGCGTTTACCAAAAATAGCATCAGCCTCATCAAAAAATAGAATCCAGTTTTTGTCTTCGGCAATGTCAAAAAGTTGCTTGAGATTTTTCTCTGTCTCACCCACCCATTTGGAAACTACCATACTCAGATCCACCCGATATACTGGTAAGTTAAAAGTCTTGCCAATCAGCGAAGCCGTCAGGGATTTACCAGTGCCGGAAGGACCATAAAAAAGCACTTTATATCCTGGCTTCATTTTTTTCAACAATTGTGAGTGTGCCATTAGTTTTTTCCCATGCTCCATCCACATAAACAATTCTTCCAGGCTTTCCTGCGCATGATGTGGCAATACCAAATCTTCCCACGCCATTTTGGTTTGGATTCTTGAAGCCGGAAAGTTGGTAGAATATTCCGGTTCGAATTCTTCACCTTGTAGCATGGCCATTAGCTCCGCAGTGGGATATATTTGCCGGCTTGTGGGTGACTCCCTGGGATTGAGTGGTGAAAGTTGTAGCAGATTATGTCGGAATAAGGGATTGGTGGGCTTGAAGAGGGGGAACAGATCTAAGCGTTCCTCTAAGGATGCACCAATAAGCAAAAAAAGAATGCTATCAATGGTCGGGTAGAATATGGGGCTTTCTCCTTTATTTATTCCACCAATCACACTGGAAAGGGCTCCATTGGTTTGCCTCATCCTATTTAGAGGATCATAAGTATTGGGAACGAGGAAAGGAGCAGTGGCACTAATTAGTACAAAATATTCAATAGGGTTAACTTTAAATGGCAAGCAACTTTTAAAGTTCGATCGGTTAAAGATATCAAGGATTGCCTCTTTTGACATCCCTAACAGTAGGCTACTGTCGTTTACCTCTTCCTTTGAAGCAAAGCACTCAGTGAGATGGTTTATCAACACCTTTATTTCTTCAGCAATCATTGATATAGAAAATAATAAATTTATCTTAAATTAATTTTAAGTCACATATTTAGTTATAAAAATGATATATTTAAACTAAACTTTAAATAAATGAGGACCAGAAGCCCAGATCGCCAAGTTGGCCCTGATTATAATCGCAATCAGCGCCAAAAAAATAACCAACAGAAACAAGTTACCAATTATGCGCCTATTGATTCAGAATTGTTAAACTCAACATCAAATGGCAAAATTGGTGCATGGTATAATGAGTTGACCACTGAAACGGCAGCTATTTGTTCCGAAGAATCAGATACTGTATCAGAATCGTCCCCGGTCGTTTACTATATTTTTGATAAAAATGCCATTATTAGGTCTGCGGAAAACAACTTTACTTCAACAGGATCTAAAATTCCACAATGGTCTGCGGTGAAGGTGATCGAAACTTCAGCAAACGGAAAATACATCAAAGTTGAAAGTGTTGCCGATAGCACTCAGCTATGGTGGACTTCAAAATCTAATGGAGTAAAATCTGATACCTCGTCAGATTCAGCTAATTATAAAGTTTTATACAATGATGTTGATCTATTGTCCGCGCCGGGTGAAAAAGAGGGCAATGATAAGTTAGAAGATAATTGCGATTACCAAATTTTGCAGTCCTTTACTTCCACCGAGGGGGATTATGCTCAGATTAAATATGTTGATGGTGAAGAGTCATTGGGTTGGATAAAGGATGCTTCTGCAAATCTGGCTACAGGAGCAGCGATAAGCCGAAGAGATACGATGGAGAAGCTGAAAAAGTACCTGGAAGATCAGCTGGAAACCGCTAAATCCAAAACGGGAGCGGATAAAATTTCTTTTGTACAGGGAATGCTGTATCAAATAGAACAATTCAGTGAGAATATAGCAAAGGATCCGCCAGTATATCCGGTGATCGCTAATTTAGATAGAAATCCTTCTTTTTCTGAAGCAGATGATATTGCCAAGGGAACTTTTGTACCGCATGAACTTACTGGAATAGTAAGAGGGTTTATTGAAATCACTGAATTTAAGCCGGTCGAAGAAGTAGATACAGTTTCGGAGGAGCCTACTGCAGTAGTTGAGGCTAACCAAAATGAGTCCATTTCCCCTTCAAGGGAAAATAATCCGCAACAGTTGGAAGCCCGATTGGCAGGTGACCTTAATGCACCCACCCTGGATCAGACTGCTGCTGAAGAACCCCAGCGCTCTGTTGGAGGCTCTCGGCATAGTAACATTGATTGGAATTCTCACCTGGGTGTTCCACAATACAGAACGCAAAGTGATAACCTATCAATCCCGGAAGCTACCTGTAATGTGACCGCCATGGCCATGACTTTGGAGAAATTAGGCAATAGCCGTTCCGATGTGATAACGGCCATAGAGGCTAAACTGGTGGAAGGGATAGAGCATCCAAATTTGGTAAACTTGTGGAAATCGAAGGCAGAAGCGTATTTTATGGCGATAACGACCGCTGCGGGTAATAAAAATCAGGATTCTTATAAAAGGCTAAGAGGAGGGAACGAGGGTTTAATAGGGAAAGAAAGTGATTTGGCCAAGATTTTTAAAGATCATGGTCAAATGGAAGACTTGATTGATTTTTATTTATATTTAAGAGAAGGGGAAACAGAGAAAAGAAAATATATATTTAGTACTGACTTTATGGATGTTGTTCCTGAGGAGATTAATAATCAGGATTATCAAAATGAAGGGGCCTTTTCTCCAGATAGAAAATATCTTGGGAAAAAACCATTCACGGCAAAGCATAAACAGGATATTAAAGAAACCCTTGATGCCGGAGGTGCAGTGGTGCTTAGTGTGAATCATAAAGGGGGAGTTAAAGGTAGTCATATTGTTTCAGTTCAGTCTATTACATCAGAAGGGTTAATAGTGGATGATCCTTACGGTGGGCATGCAGAGGACTACCGTTATGGTGAATCCGGAGATTTATTTAAAGGTAAAAATATGCCCGGGAGTAGGAGTGATTATGAATATAAGAATGAGCCAATTTATAATAAAAATGAGGTGGATTTAACAAAGCGTGACTTTACGGCGGAAGCTGCTCAAAATTTGACACCTGAAGAAAAAAGAGGCGATTCTCAATTAATAAAATGGGAAATGGTCAATGAAAGTAAACTTAAAAGCAATAGAAGATTCGTATTTTATTATGTCACTTATAAGAAAAATTAGTATAGCTGTATTATTGATTCTGCTCAGGATCAGTGTTGTCCATGGGCAGGAAGTTAAATATAATTTGGTTGAGCTGATGAAGCATTTGCCAGATACGATCACCCATTATATTGGAACTGATATTACTCATTCTGAGGATTTTGTTCAATTTTCTTCAGAAACAACTCCCTCTTCTTTCTTTGAAACTTATATTGCGGGTACCGGATTGTTTTTTCAAATAAAGATTTTGACAGCACTTCCTAATTCCTATGTAGTTGTTAGTGTTTCTAATCAGGACCTGTTTGATGTTCCTGAACAGGAACTAACGCTTTTTTATGAGTGGGACAAAAGGGATTTGGTGGATATTACTCAAAGAGTATTTAGAGGTTTTGATTATTGCTCGGATAATTATCCGGATAGTTTTCAGGCCTTTTTGAAAGCTTATTATGGTCAGGACATTATTGACCATAAGTCTGATTATAAAAATTACCTTATTGAATTAAATGAGACCGATGAAATAACCATTGTTGATTCATTTTATGGATTCTTTGAAATGGATAGGACGGGTAGCCCTGCTCTGTTCTTACTAGACTCTAACCATTTGGAACAAGAGTTTTTCCGACGAAACTATGTGTTAACCGGAGAGCAGCTGTCGGTATCAGGAAGTATTAATAATCAAGAATTAAGGCCTGAATATAGTTGGCAGAAACATCTTCAGGCGAAACCCAAATTAAGTATTAAAGACTATTTCTCTTTATTGAATTCAAGGCAACTTTTTCTGGTCCCTTCCAGGACTGAAAGCGAAAAAAGTCGACTTGATTTGATCAATAAATTTGATGCTAAAAATGGTTATATAACTTTTTCTGACTCGGGACAATGCGTCCTTTTCAAGAATCGAGTGGACAACATTGATATTATTGCGGTGGAACAGATAGGCTCTCGAAATTATGAAGGTCTACTTTTAAATGGCTTTTATGCTTTTAACAGAACCACCGACTGTTGGGAAATACAACCTGTTTTTCCTTATGAAGAGGTATCTAGCTCCTTAAGAAGCCTTTCGGAAAACAAACGATTTTCGTATAGATTAAAGCTTCCCCAGCACGGCACCACCATAATCGCCTATGTTGAGGATAATCCGGATGTTTTTGTTGAGGTTCAATGGGATGGGGAGAAGTTTGTGCTCCCGCTTGAAAAATAGGTACCGTCCTAAAATCTGTGTAAACCCTATTTTCCTTTAACCACGAGAATGGGAGACTTAAAATCTTTTCTAAGACCAGTATTGTGTTCGCTTACCATTTACCTCACTTCACCATTTTCCCACTCTTCTTAAACTCTTTTACAATCGCATAATGAAGGTCATTTGCATTGATAATTTCTTTATTTTCAGCAAAGGCCTTAAGGATACAATATCTAACAATATTGTTAATGGCACCACCAGCTAATTCGTAATTGCTCGCAATTTGCCAAAGGTCTATTTCATCATGAAGCTTGAACTCTTTTGGGAAAGCTTTTTGCCAAAGCGTATGGCGCATCTCTTCATCTGGCATAGAAAAGTGAATGATGGACTGAAATCGGCGGTTGAAAGCCGTATCGATGTTACCTTTCAAGTTGGAGGCCAAAATTACCAGTGCTGGAAAATCCTCAATACGCTGCAAAAGGTAAGACACTTCCTGATTGGCATATTTATCATTTGAGCTGTTGGCCTGTGAGCGTTTACCAAAAATTGCATCAGCCTCATCAAAAAAAGAATCCAATTTTTGTCTTCGGCAATATCAAAAAGTTGCTTAAGATTTTTCTCTGTCTCACCTACCCATTTGGAAACTACCATACTCAGGTCCACCCGATATACTGGTAAGTTAAAAGTCTTGCCAATCAGCGAAGCCGTCAGAGATTTACCAGTGCCGGAAGGACCATAAAAAAGCACTCTATACCCTGGCTTCATTTTTTTCAATAATTGGGGATATGCCATTATTTTTTTCCCATGCTCCATCCACATAAACAATTCTTCCAGGCTTTCCTGCGCATGATGTGGCAACACCAAATCTTCCCACGCCATTTTGGTTTGGATTCTTGATGCCGGAAAATTGGTAGAATATTCCGGTTCGAATTCTTCACCTTGTAGCATGGACATTAGCTCCGCAGTGGGATATATTTGCCGGCTTGTGGGTGACTCCCTGGGATTGAGTGGTGAAAGTTGTAATAGATTGTGTCGGAATAAGGGGTTGGTGGGCTTGAAGAGGGGGAACAGATCTAAGCGTTCCTCTAAGGATGCACCAATAAGCAAAAAAAGAATGCTATCAATGGTCGGGTAGAATATGGGGCTTTCTCCTTTATTTATTCCACCAATCACACTGGAAAGGGCTCCATTGGTTTGCCTCATCCTATTTAGAGGATCATAAGTATTGGGAACGAGGAA
This sequence comes from Persicobacter psychrovividus, assembly GCF_036492425.1. NCBI lineage: Bacteria > Pseudomonadati > Bacteroidota > Cytophagia > Cytophagales > Persicobacteraceae > Persicobacter > Persicobacter psychrovividus. The sequence continues at coordinate 194,815 of NZ_AP025294.1, read as the reverse complement.
AGGAGCAGCGGCACTAATTAGTACAAAATATTCAATAGGGTTAACTTTAAATGGCAAGCAACTTTTAAAGTTCGATCGGTTAAAGATATCAAGGATTGCCTCTTTTGACATCCCTAACAGTAGGCTACTGTCGTTTACCTCTTCCTTTGAAGCAAAGCACTCAGTGAGATGGTTTATCAACACCTTTATTTCTTCAGCAATCATTGATATAGAAAATAATAAATTTATCTTAAATTAATTTTAAGTCACATATTTAGTTATAAAAATGATATATTTAAACTAAACTTTAAATAAATGAGGACCAGAAGCCCAGATCGCCAAGTTGGCCCTGATTATAATCGCAACCAGCGCCAAAAAAATAACCAACAGAAACAAGTTACTAATTATGCGCCTATTGATTCAGAATTGTTAAACTCAACATCAAATGGCCAAATTGGTGCATGGTATAATGAATTGAATGTTGAGACGGAAACTATTTCCTCTGAAAAATCAGATACTGTATCAGAATCGTCCCCGAACGTTTACTATATTTTTGATAAAAATGCCATTATTAGGTCTGCGGAAAACAACTTTACTTCAACAGGGTCTAAAATTCCACAATGGTCTGCGGTGAAGGTGATCGAAACTTCAGCAAACGGAAAATACATCAAAGTTGAAAGTGTTGCCGATAGCACTCAGGTATGGTGGACTTCAAAATCTAATGCAGTAAAATCAATTACCTCTTCAGATTCAGCTAATTATAAAGTTTTATACAATGATGTTGATCTATTGACCGCTCCGGGTGAAAAAGAGGGCAATGATAAGTTAGAAGATAATTGCGATTACCAAATTTTGCAGTCCTTTACTTCCACCGAGGGGGATTATGCTCAGATTAAATATTCTGATGGGCAAGAGTCATTGGGTTGGATAAAGGATGCTTCTGCAAATTTGGCTACAGGAGCAGCGATAAGCCGAAGAGATACGATGGAGAAGCTGAAAAAGTACCTGGAAGATCAGCTGGAAACCGCTAAATCCAAAACGGGAGCGGATAAAATTTCTTTTGTACAGGGAATGCTGTATCAAATAGAACAATTTAGTGAGAATATAGCAAAGGATCCGCCAGTATATCCGGTGATCGCTAATTTAGATAGAAATCCTTCTTTTTCTGAAGCAGATGATACTGCCAAGGGAACTTTTGTACCGCATGAACTTACTGGAATAGTAAGAGGGTTTATTGAAATCACTGAATTTAAGCCGGTCGAAGAAGTAGATACAGTTTCGGAGGAGCCTACTGCAGTAGTTGAGGCTAACCAAAATGAGTCCATTTCCCCTTCAAGGGAAAATAATCCGCAACAGTTGGAAGCCCGATTGGCAGGTGACCTTAATGCACCCACCCTGGATCAGACTGCTGCTGAAGAACCCCAGCGCACTGTTGGAGGCTCTCGGCATAGTAACATTGATTGGAATTCTCGCCTGGGTGTTCCACAATACAGAACGCAAAGTGATAACCTATCAATCCCGGAAGCTACCTGTAATGTGACCGCCATGGCCATGACTTTGGAGAAATTAGGCAATAGCCGCTCCGATGTGATAACGGCCATAGAGGCTAAACTGGTGGAAGGGGTAGAGCATCCAAATTTGGTAAACTTGTGGGAAACGAAGGCGGAAGCGTATTTTATGGCGATAACGACTGCTGCGGGAACTACCAATTATAGAAAGCTTCGAGGAGGAACAAATGGGGGATTGGTTGGCAAAGAAAACGATTTAGCAAAGATTTTTAAAGATCATGGTCAAATGGAGGACTTGATTGATTTTTATCTATATCTACGGGAAGGGTCAACAGCGAAAAGAACAAGTATATTTACCTCTAAGCTCAGGGAGGCTATCCCTGAAGAGATTAACCATATTAAGTTTCAGGGGGGAGGAGCTTTTAGCCCAAAAATAATTAAACTTGATGGAGAAAATGATTCTGGCAAAAAAAAGCCACCATTACCATTTTCCGCAAAAGAGAAGGGGAAGATCAAAGATACCTTGGATAAAGGAGGGGCAGTTGTTTTAAGTATTAGGCATAAAGGTTTAGAGACATCAAGTCATATCGTTTCAGTGCAATCCATAACCTCAGAGGGCCTGATTGTGGGTGATCCTTATGGAAGGCATGCAGAAGATTATCGTTATGGGGAATTAGGTGATTTATATAAAGGAAAAGACCAAAGTGTAAGCAGAGTAAAATATAAGAATAAGTCAATTTATAATGAAAATGAAGCGGACTTAACTAAACGTGATTTCACCGCTGTCGCAGCACAAAACTTAGAGGAAAATGAGTCGAGAGGGAAGAATCAATTAATGAAATGGGAAATGTTTAACAAGAGCAAAAAACACCTCTTTGTGTTTTTTGTCAAATACATTGTATTATATGAAAAAAATTAGTTTACTTTTTACCTTATTATGTGTAAATATTAATTTATTTGCCCAGCAAAAGGAAATCAGTCTAAGGGAAGTGACGCTTAGTTTGCCTGATACAGTATATAAACAAATATCACGTGAAACTATTTTAAAGTTTTGGAAACTATTAGATAATAATGAATTAAAGGGTGATTTCAGGAAAGATCAAGAGCCAAGTTATTTTAGTCCAATAAGTCCTTATTATAATTGTTCAGGAAGTTTTGAGACAGCTTATGGTGGTCAAAATATTAATTGTCCTTTTGGATATTTTCCTGAAAATGAGCTATTGATTTTTAATGAAGAGATTCAAATAAAAATATTTCGGTTGTACAATCGGACAATTGTTGGGGTTAGTTCAAATGTTTCTACATTTACGGGAGTGCAGCAAAACTTGTCGTTGTTTTATGATTATAGAAATAATGAATTTTTAGACATAACTAACGATATTTTTACTGAACTTAACTTCAAAAATAACTATCCCTCTTGGTTTAGTGATTATTTTGGTAAAAGTGATAAGTTTGGTATTTTGACCTTTTCACCAATTAAGAATACACTATATTTTTCAAAACAGGATATGGAGTGGGACTATGTAGGCGACTCTTATTCCGAGAGTGATGCCGCTCTTTTTTTACTACTTGATTCTACGCATGTATATAATGGGGAATATTTCTGGAGGGAGTATGAACTTACGGAAGATGGTTTTAAACCATTAGGCGTATTACATCATCGACAGTTAGCACCAACTTTTGACTGGCAGAAGCAAATTGCAAAAAGAGAAAATCTGACTGTTAAAGATTATTTTTCTTTATTAACACAAGAGCAGGTTTACAAGGACTTTCCTGTTTTGGAAAGCAAAATGGATCGCGATAAATTGATTAATACATTGGATGCTAAAAATGGCTACCTTGAATTTGGAAAGCAAGGCCAGTGTGTTCTGTTTAAAGATAGAAAAAGAAAACAGGACATTATCGCCATAGAGCAAATTCCCTCTATCTCTGGATATCTTGAATTCCCTTTTCTAAATGGCTTTTTCTCTTTCAATAAGGAGCGGCAGGCATGGCAACTTGAACCAGTTTTTCCATATAAGAAAGTTTTTGGAGCACTTTGTCAAAAAATCGAAGATAATTATGTTGAATATCGCTTAAAACTCCCCCAGCACGGCACCACCATAATCGCCTATGTTGAGGATAATCCGGATGTTTTTGTTGAGGTTCAATGGGATGGGGAGAAGTTTGTGCTCCCGCTTGAAAAATAGGTACCGTCCTAAAATCTGTGTAAACCCTATTTTCCTTTAACCACGAGAATGGGAGACTTAAAATCTTTTCTAAGACCAGTATTGTGTTCGCTTACCCTTTACCTCACTTCACCATTTTCCCACTCTTCTTAAACTCTTTTACAATCGCATAATGAAGGTCATTTGCATTGATAATTTCTTTATTTTCAGCAAAGGCCTTAAGGATACAATATCTAACAATATTGTTAATGGCACCACCAGCTAATTCGTAATTGCTCGCAATTTGCCAAAGGTCTATTTCATCATGAAGCTTGAACTCTTTTGGGAAAGCTTTTTGCCAAAGCGTATGGCGCATCTCTTCATCTGGCATAGAAAAGTGAATGATGGACTGAAATCGGCGGTTGAAAGCCGTATCGATGTTACCTTTCAAGTTGGAGGCCAAAATTACCAGTGCTGGAAAATCCTCAATACGCTGCAAAAGGTAAGACACTTCCTGATTGGCATATTTATCATTTGAGCTGTTGGCCTGTGAGCGTTTACCAAAAATTGCATCAGCCTCATCAAAAAAAGAATCCAATTTTTGTCTTCGGCAATATCAAAAAGTTGCTTAAGATTTTTCTCTGTCTCACCTACCCATTTGGAAACTACCATACTCAGGTCCACCCGATATACTGGTAAGTTAAAAGTCTTTCCAATCAGCGAAGCCGTCAGAGATTTACCAGTGCCGGAAGGACCATAAAAAAGCACTCTATACCCTGGCTTCATTTTTTTCAATAATTGGGGATATGCCATTATTTTTTTTCCATGCTCCATGCACATAAACAATTCTTCCAGGCTTTCCTGCGCATGATGTGGCAACACCAAATCTTCCCACGCCATTTTGGTTTGGATTCTTGATGCCGGAAAATTGGTAGAATATTCCGGTTCGAATTCTTCACCTTGTAGCATGGACATTAGCTCCGCAGTGGGATATATTTGCCGGCTTGTGGGTGACTCCCTGGGATTGAGTGGTGGAAGTTGTAGCAGATTATGTCGGAATAAGGGATTGGTGGGCTTGAAGAGGGGGAACAGATCTAAGCGTTCCTCTAAGGATGCACCAATAAGCAAAAAAAGAATGCTATCAATGGTCGGGTAGAATATGGGGCTTTCTCCTTTATTTATTCCACCAATCACACTGGAAAGGGCTCCATTGGTTTGCCTCATCCTATTTAGAGGATCATAAGTATTGGGAACGAGGAAAGGAGCAGCGGCACTAATTAGTACAAAATATTCAATAGGGTTAACTTTAAATGGCAAGCAACTTTTAAAGTTCGATCGGTTAAAGATATCAAGGATTGCCTCTTTTGACATCCCTAACAGTAGGCTACTGTCGTTTACCTCTTCCTTTGAAGCAAAGCACTCAGTGAGATGGTTTATCAACACCTTTATTTCTTCAGCAATCATTGATATAGAAATAATAAATTTATCTTAAATTAATTTTAAGTCACATATTTAGTTATAAAAATGATATATTTAAACTAAACTATAAATAAATGAGGACCAGAAGCCCAGATCGCCAAGTTGGCCCTGATTATAATCGCAACCAGCGCCAAAAAAATAACCAACAGAAACAAGTTACTAATTATGCGCCTATTGATTCAGAATTGTTAAACTCAACATCAAATGGCCAAATTGGTGCATGGTATAATGAATTGAATGTTGAGACGGAAACTATTTCCTCTGAAAAATCAGATACTGTATCAGAATCGTCCCCGAACGTTTACTATATTTTTGATAAAAATGCCATTATTAGGTCTGCGGAAAACAACTTTACTTCAACAGGGTCTAAAATTCCACAATGGTCTGCGGTGAAGGTGATCGAAACTTCAGCAAACGGAAAATACATCAAAGTTGAAAGTGTTGCCGATAGCACTCAGGTATGGTGGACTTCAAAATCTAATGCAGTAAAATCAATTACCTCTTCAGATTCAGCTAATTATAAAGTTTTATACAATGATGTTGATCTATTGTCCGCTCCGGGTGAAAAAGAGGGCAATGATAAGTTAGAAGATAATTGCGATTACCAAATTTTGCAGTCCTTTACTTCCACCGAGGGGGATTATGCTCAGATTAAATATTCTGATGGGCAAGAGTCATTGGGTTGGATAAAGGATGCTTCTGCAAATTTGGCTACAGGAGCAGCGATAAGCCGAAGAGATACGATGGAGAAGCTGAAAAAGTATCTGGAAGATCAGCTGGAAACCGCTAAATCCAAAACGGGAGCGGATAAAATTTCTTTTGTACAGGGAATGCTGTATCAAATAGAACAATTTAGTGAGAATATAGCAAAGGATCCGCCAGTATATCCGGTGATCGCTAATTTAGATAGAAATCCTTCTTTTTCTGAAGCAGATGATACTGCCAAGGGAACTTTTGTACCGCATGAACTTACTGGAATAGTAAGAGGGTTTATTGAAATCACTGAATTTAAGCCGGTCGAAGAAGTAGATACAGTTTCGGAGGAGCCTACTGCAGTAGTTGAGGCTAACCAAAATGAGTCCATTTCCCCTTCAAGGGAAAATAATCCGCAACAGTTGGAAGCCCGATTGGAAGGTGGTCTTAATGTACCCGCTCAGGATCAGGCGGTTACTACGGAGAGTGCTGCTAAAGAACCCCAGCGCTCTGTTGGAGGCTCTCGGCATAGTAACATTGATTGGAATTCTCGCCTGGGTGTTCCACAATACAGAACGCAAAGTGATAACCTATCAATCCCGGAAGCTACCTGTAATGTGACCGCCATGGCCATGACTTTGGAGAAATTAGGCAATAGCCGCTCCGATGTGATAACGGCCATAGAGGCTAAACTGGTGGAAGGGGTAGAGCATCCAAATTTGGTAAACTTGTGGGAAACGAAGGCGGAAGCGTATTTTATGGCGATAACGACTGCTGCGGGAACTACCAATTATAGAAAGCTTCGAGGAGGAACAAATGGGGGATTGGTTGGCAAAGAAAACGATTTAGCAAAGATTTTTAAAGATCATGGTCAAATGGAGGACTTGATTGATTTTTATCTATATCTACGGGAAGGGTCAACAGGGGAAAGAGGAAATATATTTAGGAACGACTTCAACGAGGTTATCCCTGAAGAGATTAACGATATTAATTTTCAGGGGGAAGGAGCTTTTAGCGCAGAAAGAATTGATTTTGATGAAAAAAAGGGACCATTTTCCGCAAAAGAGAAGGGTAAGATAAAAGATACCTTGGATAATGGAGGGGCAGTTGTTTTAAGTATTAGGCATAAGGGTTTAGAGACATCAAGTCATATCGTTTCAGTGCAATCCATAACCTCAGAGGGCCTGATTGTGGATGACCCTTATGGAAGGCATGCAGAAGATTATCGTTATGGAAAACTTGGTGATTTATATAAAGGAAAAGGGAAGGACAAGAATGTAAGCAGGAAAAAGTATATGAATCAAGTGAATAATTTGTCAAGTCAAGATTTATCCCAACGTGATTTCACCGCTGTCGCAGCACAAAACTTAGAGGAAGATGAGTCGAGAGGGAAGAATCAATTAATGAAATGGGAAATGTTTAATGATAGCAAAAAACACGAAAAAGTGTTTTTTGCCAAATACATTGTATTATATGAAAAAAATTAGTTTACTTTTTACCTTATTATGTGTAAATATTAATTTATTTGCCCAGCAACAGGAAATTAGTCTAAGGGAAGTGACGCTTAGTTTGCCTGATACAGTATATAAAGGAAGATTACGTGAAACTATTTTAGAGTTTTGGGAACTATTAGATAATAATGAATTAGAGGGTGATTTTAGGAAAGAGCGAAGCTATTTTAGTCCAGTGAGCCCTTTTGTAAATTGTTCAGGAAATATTGGGCCAGCTGGTAATAGGTCTATTAATTTCCCTTTTGGATATTTTCCTGAAAATGATCTATTGGTTTTGGGCCGTGATGGGACTCAAATAAAAATATTTCGATTGTACAATCGGACAATTGTTGGGGTTAGTTCAAATGTTTCTACATTTACGGGAGTGCGGCAAAACTTGTCGTTGTTTTATGATTATAGAAATAATGAATTTTTAGACATAACTAACGATATTTTTACTGAACTTAACTTCAAAAATAACTATCCCTCTTGGTTTAGTGATTATTTTGGTAAAAGTGATAAGTTTGGTATTTTGACCTTCTCACCAATTAAGAATACACTATATTTTTCAAAACAGGATATGGAGTGGGACTATCTAGGAGACTCTTATTCCGAGAGTGATGCCGCTCTTTTTTTACTACTTGATTCGACGCATGTATATGGCCGAGAATATTTCTGGAGGGAGTATGAACTAACGAAAGATGGTTTTAAACCATTAGGCGTATTACATCATCGACAGTTAGCACCAACTTTTGACTGGCAGAAGCAAATTGCAAAAAGAGAAAATCTGACTGTTAAAGATTATTTTTCTTTATTAACACAAGAGCAGGTTTACAAGGACTTTCCTGTTTTGGAAAGCAAAATGGATCGCGATAAATTGATTAATACATTGGATGCTAAAAATGGCTACCTTGAATTTGGAAAGCAAGGCCAGTGTGTTCTGTTTAAAGATAGAAAAAGAAAACAGGACATTATCGCCATAGAGCAAATTCCCTCTATCTCTGGATATCTTGAATTCCCTTTTCTAAATGGCTTTTTCTCTTTCAATAAGGAGCGGCAGGCATGGCAACTTGAACCAGTTTTTCCATATAAGAAAGTTTTTGGAGCACTTTGTCAAAAAATCGAAGATAATTATGTTGAATATCGCTTAAAACTCCCCCAGCACGGCACAACCATAATCGCCTATGTTGAGGATAATCCGGATGTTTTTGTTGAGGTTCAATGGGATGGGGAGAAGTTTGTGCTCCCGATTGAAAAATAGCAAGATATAATATATGTTTAATGATCCATCCTTACGGTGGGCATGCAGTGGATTATCGTTATGGAAAACTAATGCTACAACCCTTAATAGTTAATGGTATTTTTTGTCCACAGATTTGTTTTAAGGAATCAAGGCGATTGATGATTAATCAAGGCCTTTTAGCCACCTGAATGACATGAGGCGTAATTAACTATAACTTTACCGTCTCCTTCTTTAGTGGCTTTTGATGGTCAGTCTGCAAAAATTGTCCCAGGCATTACGGTTGAAGCAAAAATTGATGGTCACAAATAAATCAATGGCCGAAAACGGAATATTGCAGTTAATTACCGTTATGAAAAAATTATTGAGGTGATTGTAAGCGAGAATGGTGCAGCATTTCCTGACGTCTTGGTTGGCGAGAAAGTAAATGATCTTTACCGATTGGATTACCTCAAAAATAGATTGATCAGGTTTGCAAGGCCAAAGAAGATGGTGTAAATGTTGACGACTACTTCGTCTGGACCTTGATGGTTAACTTAGAGTGGCCAGTGGGGGTTTACCATCATATTTATTTAACATAACGTTTATTATAAAAAATATTGAAATGAGCTAAAATATGTCTACACAGTTGTATAACTTGTTAAATTTTAGTTCATTATGAAATCAACGAAACGAATTTCCAAAAAATGGCCGTCAACTTTTCTGATGGCTATTTTTAAAATATTCATGACCTTATAATGCTTGGCTGATTTTGTATTTATGAATTAACTCCTTGGCAACCTTAATACTGTTACCTTGGGCTTTTGTGGGAAAATGATCTTTCTTCTTTGCCCATTGTCCACTGAAGGCGACAAAATCCAATGGTTCAATTTCTTTTTTATCGAAATTGGCTAAGGTGTGTTCAAAGAACATGAGCCAGCGCTTTTTATAATAATGGCTGATCAAGCCACTCCATTGTTTGTAGGCATAATCTTTTAACACATTGTTGCGGTCCGTTTCATTGCCCCAATAACTCACCAATGCACGGGCATTGAATTCGAAAAGGTCTTTTTCTTCAGGTGTACTACCTAATTTGCGCGCATCATCAATCCACTGTCCCAAAACAAATGCCTGTTGGGTTCCTAACAATCGATCCACATCGTCCATCAGTTCAAGGAAAGCATCGCTTTTACTTCTGAAAACTGCCTTATTTTTTTGCTGATATGCCTGTTTAATTTCTTGATATAAAACCAATGCTTGGTTGGATAAAACATCTCTCAAAACGACCGTAAGATCATATTCAAAAGTCTCGTTTGTCGGTATTTGACTCGAAGCTGTAAACAATAAATCGCAGGCTTGAGTTAATTTCTCCGTGTCATAATAGGTCTTCACATTTCCCCAAGGCGCACTCGATTTGATTTCAAAGGATGGTGTGGCACAAATGATGGGTTGACTTTCATCCCGCCCCCATTCACCTTTTGGTGCCACGGGACAACTGTAAACGGACTCATACAACAGTTTCCAGGCCTGATTTACCGATTCGTTTTCAGTACCGTATCGGGCGGTGGTATAGAATTTTAGCCACTGATCCACCTTCAGTGGGCTTTGTTCCCACGCTACATCATAGATCAAAGAGGTAACAACCTGATTGGGAATATGCCCTTCGGGTACGGTTCCGATACCCTGCATGTATTGACCTACTTTCGATTGCTGAGCTTCGATCGGCGCGGATGCGATAACGGGCAAGCGACCATAAAGATCCTCACGGTTGCCGAAGTTGCCGATCGCATTCCATATGAAGTTAAATCCACCAAAAGCCTCGCGGTATTTCCATGAAGGGATATTATCCGAAAAAAGATCCAAAATCAAAGTGTGCTCTTTGTCCAATTGTTTAAGCATAGCTTTCTTTGGATTGTCCATCCATCCCTGAATCACCCAGGTAGCCTTTGGATTTGCCTTGTGCATGGCCGTCTGAATGGCTTTTCCTGCGGTTTCGATATCAATGCCTTTGGTGTTTCCACCTTCATGAAAAGGATCTCCGCCGACTAATTCCAGTTTACCATAAAGATTGGTCATGGATTCATAATATTCCTTGGCCATTTTGGTGAATAAAGGATCATTCGGGTCAAGGAAGTCAGGGCGATAAAACCCACACCAATTCCCCCCAACGATGATATTGGCCTCGGGGAATTTTTTGGATAAAGTGCGAGGCACCATCCCGTAGAAACCATGGAAAACGGGCGTGATACCGAGTTGGTGCATTCTTCCCACGATTTTTTGTTGAAGGTCCGCACGGTTATCAATCCATGCCTGAGAGACATGCCCGCCGAATCCCTCCAGATTTCCCATCAGCCACCACGCCTGATAAGACGGGCCAGGAATAAAATCAAGAATTTCTTTCTGTGAATATCCATTTTTCTGAAGCACTTCTTGCCAAACTTTCTCCACTCCTGTCAAGGCGTAAGCCATATTGATTCCCTGAAGCGCCATGAGGTCAAGTTCTTTTTGCCACTCTTCCCAACCCCAAAAAGCCATGGAATAATTGAAGGTACAATAGTTCAAATAATGGCGGTATTTGAGATCGCATTTTTTCTTGAATTCCTGCTTTGGCAAAGGCAATTGCTCGGGCAATTGAATGTCATTGTACGGACGGGATAATTCCACATGGCAATATTTTCTGAGGTACTGTCCCAAGCCGTAAGAAAGGGCAGATTTACTGTTGGCCTCAATAATTACTTTCTGATCAGCTGAGGATTTTATCAAAAAATATTCTCCTTCTGATAAATCATCAGGAACTACTTTTAATATCAGTTGATCGGCTTGCTTACCCATAACGCGATGGGCGAACATTTCCATTTCAGACAGTTGTCCTGTCTTATGGTTGGAGGTACAGGCGTTCAAAAAAAGTGTACAAATGAACGCGAATAAAAGGAAAATATGATTTCTTTTCATTACAAAAAATTTAGGTTTTTACTCATAGAATCGATCTTCTCGGATCATGGATGAAAGGTAGGATTTGTAGAGATTATTTCAGTTATTCATCCTTGTACAGATACTTGAACACCAAATGAACACAGAATAATGTAGTCAAATGAAAAGGGAATTGATAGAGGATAAATTAAAAGAAAAGTTACTACAAAAGATTGAAGTAGAGCAGGTTGAATTGCTTTCCAATAGTGATTTTGAACGCTTGAGCCAATTGATTTTTGAGCGTACTCAAATCATGCTCAGTGTAACGACGCTAAAGCGGTTTTTTGGCAAAGTCAGTGTGAGCGAAAATTACAAAACCTCCAACAGTACCCTTAATACCCTTTGTTGTTTTGTTGGCTATAATAGTTTGGAGGAATTTCAAAAGGTGCATCGACCTGTTAAGCTTGATGTCAAATTGCCCCTGTTCAACAAGTGGTCTGTTTCTGCTTTGTTTTCCTCAATCCTAATTGTGGGACTGTATTTATTTTTACCAAACTCAGATCAAAGTACATTGGAAATTGGGGAACGAAAGCTAAGTGGTTCCTTCCCTTTCACGGTATCTTTCGATTATCAAATAAAAGGGCAAGATCAGTACTATGTAAAATTTGAGCAATACCACAGCCTTGAACCGCTATCAGACGATTATCAAAGAATATCGCACATTTATGAGTTTCCAGGCTTTTATAATATTCTTATTTATAAAAAACAGGGGGATGTAGAAAATTATCAGGTGGTCGATACCCTTCAGGCGCACATTCAGTACCCCGATTGGATGGGAGAAACCTATCATTCAGGAACAAAATCTGATGCCAAGCGGGTGTTGCAAGTAGATCATGATGGAGAATTAATGATTAGTCCCTCGCAGATAGCAAAAGTTGGGATGGATTCAAGTAGTTTATATTTCACCTCTATGATGTATTCCAAACCGATGCCTGTTGATTTGGATGACTTCAGTTTTGAAGGCTACCTGCAAATGGATACGCATCAGGATGAGGATTTCTGCAAGTGGATAGATTTGCAATTGACAGGTGAGTTTGGGCGAAAAATATGGTTGACCTTTGTGCCCGAAGGCTGTGATCGTTGGGCGAAGGTGGTTATCAGTGAGCATCAACGGGATGGCTACCATCATGACAATCAGGCATTCATGATCAATGACAAAATGAAGTGGCATCAGGTAAATATTCGAAGCAAGAATGGGTTGGTACAGGTTGATGTTGATGGTCAACAAATTCTTCAACAAAAATATACCCTTCCATTAGGTCAATTGATGGCAGTAAACTGTCGGGCAAATCGCAGTGGGAAGTTTAAGGGGTTGAAATTAAATGGTCAGTCAATAGAAAAAAACTTGATTGTCTTAGGTGAAGTTGAGGCAAAAAAAGAGGTCAGATGATTTCACCTGACCTCTAACATTAGAGAAATTAGTTATACTTATTTGCTATGATGTTTAATGCACAATAACCTGTTCACTGATTGCTTTGGTTTCCCCAATCAGATTGATGATGTAAACCCCTGCAGGTAGCTCAATGCTCGTTTTGGCTTTGATATTGGTTTGGGTCAGCACTACACGTCCCGTTAGGTCGGTAACCACCATTTTCTGATAGCTTTCGTCTTTAGGATCAATATGAACTGTTCCTCGGGCGGGGTTAGGATAAATTCCTGCTTCCGTTCCTTCAGCTTCCCAGATGACCCTCGCATTGTCAGGACCCGTTCCTGTTGGTGCATAGTTTACATTGTCTGTCAGAATGATCTTATCAATTGGCGTTCCATCCTCGCGCATATAAATGCTGAAGGTCTGAACGCCTGTTTGTGCCACATTGAAGGTCGTTCCAAGTCGGCTCCAAGTCCATTCCGTAAGCGCATCAGGCATGTTCCACTCATTGATTTTGGTTCCTTCAAAGGCAGGGGTAATCGAGTTGTCAGACCCGTTTGGTGATTTTTGTCTTACCCAGAAATAATGGGTTCCTGTTTTTACAAAATCAACATCGTAATGCATCACAGGGCCTTCAAGTGCTCCTGTGCTGATGCTATTGGCATTGTCAGGCACGATCATGAAGTTGCCTCCTGAAGCCTGAGCATCTGCCTGCGATTCCCACTGCATGGAAGCAAACTGACCGACACCAAACTCACTGCGATGGAAACCTTCCGCCTCGAATACTGCCAGTCCATCCGACTGTTGGGTATAAACATCCGATCCACCTGTGTCGCCTACAGAAATATTGACCGACACATAGGGAGAGCTGTTTCCATCATTACCCGTTGCCGATACTGTGATCTGATGATCTCCCGCAGGGAAATCATTCGCTGACCAACTGAATGGTGCTGTCTGATCATTACCAAGGAAATTCCAAACACCGTCCGTAACGCGGAAGAAAGATACGAGTTGAACGTCCCCTCCTGTCTGAGTCTGAATGGTGATGTTCTCGCCTTCAGCAAAATTACTGCCTTCCGAAGGGCTCGTGATGCTCACCGTTGGTGGTACCGAAGCCTCCTGATAGGTTATCCTTAGCTGTGGCGCACCATTGGTCGAGTTGTTGAAATCATAGGTCTTTGCCGACTTGGTAGATGCCGTATTGGCCTCGAGTTGGAATACAATATGCTGATCCGAAGTCCATCCTGCATCCACAGCAAGGTTGATCAACGATACCAAATCGGGTGAGGTATATTGCTGATCCTGTGCCCAGTCGCCAAGTGCCCAGCTGACGGTTTCGGTAGAAAGTGTTCGGTTGCTGATATCCTGAGCGCCGGTTGTAAAGATCGCAGGATCGGCGGACTGTTGTACACTGATCGCCACCTCATTACTGCCTGAATAGTTGCCTTTGGATTCAAGGATAAGTTCGGCTTTGGTAATGACAGATCCTTCAGGGATGCTGACTCTGAAACGAACAGCCGATACTTCTCCTGCTCTGAGGTCAAGGTCATTGCTGGTCAGGTTCATTACCCCTGCTTTCTCCTCTGCATCATCCGAAGAGCTGTCCACAACAAATGTGGTAGTGTTTTCTGCTGGCGGAGGCGTCGGAGTAGATCCCGATGGATCGTAGTCGGGATTAGAGGTCAATAAAACTTTATCCACTTTCGTTCCATCTTCTCTCATAAAGACACTGAAAGTTTGTTGCCCTGTTGTGGGTACTTGAATGGTCGAATCAGCTTTCACCCAAATCCAATCAGGGTTATCGCCAAGGCTCCAGTCCCCACGGTTTTCATCCTCAAAAGCCAAAACGACCGAATTATCAGCACCATGATCAGGCTTGACGCGAAGCCAAACATAATGCGTGCCTGTTTTAGTGAAATTGACAATAAAGTCCATGCGAGGTCCATTGAGGGTTCCTGCAGAATTGCTGTTACCATTGTCCTGCACCATCATGAACACCCCATCACTTGCTTGTGGATCTTCGTGTTCATACCAGAATTTTTTCTCAAATCCGCTTGATCCATCTGCGCGGTAGGAAAAGTCTTCGGCTTCGGCTTCCATCAGCCCGTCGGCATCATTGCTCTGTTGGTGGATCTTTCCATCTCCCAATGGAACATCCAAGGTTCGTACGGTAAAGACAGGACTTTTCGCCGAAACATTTCCTTCCTTATCCCTTGCCAATACCTGCATTTCGTAGTTGGTGCTTGGATCGAGTTTCTCGATAAAGAATTCCAGCTCGACGGTCTTTTTCAACAGCTTGCCATCTTTATATACTTCATAGTTTTTGACACCCGAAGCATCGGAAGAAGCATTCCATGACAGATTGAAATCAAAAGGACGAAGGTCTGAAGCGCTGAGATTAGTTGGTACAGACGGAGGCGTAGTATCGTCCCCAGGACCTGCTACGATTGTCAGTCTTTTTTCCCCTGCCGAGGATGGTTTCGACCACTGCCCTTCTTCATCAATCGCTACGGCAGTCAATAATACTTCGGTGCCGTTGGCCACTGGTGGATCCCATGTAAGTTTGAAGTTGTTTGCCTTGTCATTGCTTTCGCCGATAAAATGCCAGTCGTAGAAATAACGAACCGTACGTGTTTTCGATGAAGCATTCACCGACAGCTCCACCTCCGACATATTTACCTGATCATCATTGCTGAAATTGAGGGAAACTGTCGGCGCAGAGGCAATGCGGTAAGTACCTACGGCTGAGGCATCCATGGCTTTCTGGAAACCAGAAGCATAAATCATGTAATTATTCTGTTGGTGAACGGTGAACTCCCCACCCTGAATACTGAACATATTTCGGAAGGTCTGTTCCGCTCCAGGCCAGCTTCCAGGATTGTTGATCAGGTTCGGATACGTCCCTTTTCTTGACCAAAATTCTGAAGCAATTGACTGGGTAAACCAATAGCTTGTTGCAGAGAAATAACTTGTGTAACCGATGTTCGGACGGCTTGGGTAAACCATGCTGTTTTGGTCGTTGCCGATCCAGCCATTCGGGTTGAAAATCCACTGATCTGAGAATTCTCCCAAGCCAGAAATATACGTCTGATTCAATTGGTTACCACCCAATACATAGTTCATGGAGTTATTCACCACGTCAAGGTATTTTTTATCTCCCGTATGTAAATAAGCAAAAGGAACCATCGTCAGACGAGGTGTGTTCAGACCACCCAACTGCATGAACTGAGAATACTCAACCCCTGTACGGAAAGCATTGTCCTGATTATGTTTTACTTTATAAGTATCAGCTTTTCGAATTACCTCTGAACGAGAATTTGACTTCAAGCTTGCATCCAAATTTGGATGGCCGTCGGGAATCATCGAAACAATAATATGACAAACATCTATGATGTTTTGGTTGGACCATTCACCGCCTTCAGCCCAAGGTTCCCAGTCGAAATAGGTTTTCAGGTCCGTCTGGTATTTTGCCGTTCCTGTCAGGCGGTAAAGGGCTGCAGCTGCAAAACCTTTCACCCTGTATTCCTGATTACTGTTCTTACTCAAATCCGTGTCTTGAGGGTGTGCTTCTGCCCAAGCATAAGCATCAATCGCCTCCTGTCTCCAGCTGTTGTAGTCGGGATGGTTACCGCTATTGGTGAGCTTATGAAATTTATTCAAACAAGTAGCATAATAGGCAGCAAGTCCTGCATAATGATAAGTCTGCCATGCAGATTCTCCTGACAAATACCAGTCGCGGGTGTCCTGCCAAGCGGTGAAGTTGTTACCAGGTACACCATCGCGCCCCACATAGCCTGGTACACCACCTGTTCCACCGTACTGATTTTTCAAAATGTTTTTCGAGCGCTTGTAATAATCAATCAACCAAACGGCTTCATCCAACAAATCAGGCAAACCATTATTGCCTTCGTCGATCCAAGGCGAACTGTCTGACAAGCGGTATTTGTTGCCGATTTCCCCATCATAAAATTTATCAGGAGCTGCATCATAAAGCATCAAAAGCGCCATCGGTACTTTGGCATGGTGGATATATCCATCCCAGTCACCAGCATCATGGTAATAGCCATAAATTCCACTGACCTGAACGGCATTGGCATCATCAAATCCTTCATTGGAATGATTGTCGCCAGGCAGGTGGTTTTTGTCCCATAGCCAGGTGATGTCATCATAGTGGTGATCTCGAGGCATGATACTGCCATCGGTCATCTCTTTTGCCACTCCTTGGCGTGACCAGAAGAGCCCTTTCATCGCATAGTAAAACGGTGCCTTGGTAGCACTTCCTCCGATCTCGAAAGGATACGAACAGCCCAGGCCTTCCACTGCCAAGACATACTCACCCTGACTGCTGAAGCTGCTGAAATCACATTCATAAACGTCGGCATTGCTGTAATTGTAACTTGGAGCAAAATCAGAACTTCCTGATTCCACCACATCTTTTCGCATACGCAAAGCTACTGTCCCTGTATAGGCAACCGCACCTGTGTTGTAATTAACCACATAGAAATTACGACCTGCATATTGATCCAGGTTCAAGCCACCATTGGGGTGCGTTGAGGTGTTGAAATCTCCCATCCATTGCGACAGGTAGCCATATTTTGGAGATTCAGGAGCAAAACCGACCATGTTTACGTGCACGGTTTCGGAACGTACTTTTTTGGAATCGAACTCGAATTTGACGGTGGTATTTCCATCCACAATATTGTCCACTTCGATCTCATAAGTTTTACCTTCCTGCAATGCATGAGGTAGTTCAATATAAACCCAATGACCAAAAACGAAAGGGACACTCGACCATTCATCATTATAATGAACCGCCTTGGACTTTCGCCCAACATTGATCGGACTTTTGCCTGATGAGAAATTACTGTCATCGCTACTGCTGATCGAGTAATTGGATAAAGTCATCAGTTGCTTGATATCCGAAGGGTCATGGTAAGTCTTGTGACTTGATACGCCCTGGTAGGCACCATAGGTATCAATAAAGCCATCTTCGATATAGACCAATAGCATCCGATCACTTGCGGGTGAAATGCTGATCAACTCAGATGCTTTGACTAATGAGGGGGATAGTAATGCAAACATTAACAGACCAACGAATGGCCGTTGCATCGACTTTACGTGTTTATAAAGCCAGTAATAAAAATCAGTCATAGTAATTAACTTTGGTAATAGTAAAAAAATGCATTTTGGGCCCTGAATGCATACACAAGCTAATAGGCGAATGAGCGGATTATGAGGAGAATTCAACAGAAATTTTGCACGGATATTTTAACAGAAAAAAGAGGACAAATCCTCAATCCTGCTTTAAATGCCTAAAACTGACTATTTTCGAATATATGATTATTTGTTTCTTTGGTCGTCCACTAAAAAAATTCCAGAAACGGTCAGGATACAATTATTGATATTATATAACAAACTGATTTTTAGTACATCAACCTAACATGTGAATTTGTAAAAACGAAGTAAATAAGATGAATACTAAATATGAATTTTTCAAGTAATTTATCAATAATACTTGGTTTGTTACATTTCAAAACGAAAGTACTTACCTCGACCATTGAATTGTTTTCAAGCATCGATTAGCTGATGAATTTCCCCTTTGCAGGGTAAAAAGTCCGCAATATTCATTTACAGAAGGCAGATATTCGAATTGTACCATAATATTTTTTAAACATGAAGAATAATACTTTTTATCGAATATCGACGGTAGTCACCTTGTTGATTTTAGGATTAACACAAGTTAAAATGGCCAAGGCTCAGATAATCGTTGGGTCAGATACCAATATATCTGCTTTGGACTTCGCTGAAATGCTACCAGGAAAAATGAAAGGAAGTGGCGGATGGCCACCACCAATGAATGACCGCGAATGGGTAGTAAGGTCAGAAAATGGGGTAAGTTTCATTGAGATTCCTTCCCACGGAGAGATTGCCGATTTGGACAACAGCTTGTCTCCATATGTATCTTATGATCTTGTTTTTGAAGCACCAGGCACTTACTACTATCATATGCTCTTTAACTGCTCAGAGGGCAATGGCTCAGATGACAGTTGTTTTCCGGTTTGGGACTGGGATGGAGAAACCACTCCTACCTATAACTGGAATCTTGGACAAGGGAAAACGGAGTGGACGTGGAGAATGAGAACTGCTTCGATTACCACTACCGAAGCCAATGAAGCTCACCGATTGACTATCTTCGCACGTGAGGATGGATTACAAATCAGCATGTTCGCTTTCAGGGATAAAAACTGGGGCTTCAATGAGGACTTTATTCCCACCAAAGCACCAAAGAATTTAACAAGTACTAAAACGGAGAATGGTTTTGAGCTTTCGTGGGATTTGGCTGAGATCATCGATCAGATCGATGAACCTGAGGACATTACCTACCACGTGGTGGTCAATGGTGAGGAGGCGCATGCCGCAACGGAAATCACCTCATTTGAATTTACCGAGGTTGTTGAAGATCAAAATTATGAGGCCTATATTTTCACAACCGATTTACAGGATAACCAATCTGAAAACTCAGCAACTGTAATCGCATTGGATGGAGAGGCACCAACATCACCAGCTAATTTATTGGTGACCGCAACAACTGAAAGTGCCATAACAGTAACTTGGGAAGCATCCACAGATAATGTAGCCGTTACAGGTTATGGTGTAATGATTGGCGATGAAGCGGCGGTAGCGTTGGATGAAAATGCATTGACTTATACCTTTGAAAACCTTGAGGAGTACACGCAATACACCGTGAAAGTTTATGCCATGGATGCGGCTGGAAATACTTCTGCTGAAAGCGAGGTTGAAGGCATGACCTTGGATGTAACCGCTCCTGAATTTATGCCGAACCTTGCAAGCAGTGAAATCGGTGAAGAAACATTCAAAGTAAGCT
Organism: Persicobacter psychrovividus; assembly: GCF_036492425.1. Classification (NCBI taxonomy): domain Bacteria; kingdom Pseudomonadati; phylum Bacteroidota; class Cytophagia; order Cytophagales; family Persicobacteraceae; genus Persicobacter; species Persicobacter psychrovividus. The sequence goes on along the minus strand of NZ_AP025294.1, from coordinate 175,075 downwards.
GGGATGCTGCTACGGATGCAGGTTCAGGCCTTGCAGGATATGAAGTACAATTGGGCGAAGAAACACCAATGGAAGTGGCTGCTGATGTTACCGATTACACTTTCATTAACTTGAACCCTTACACTAACTATTCGGTTCGTATTTTGGCCAAAGATGAAGCAGGTAACAAAACGGACTTTTCTGATGCTTTGGAAGTGATGACCACTGATGTGACGGCTCCAACAGCTCCTGGAAATTTATCTGTAACGGAAACCACAGGCACTACAGTTACGGTAACCTGGGAAGCATCCACAGACAATGTAGCCGTTACAGCCTATGGTGTAGTGATTGGCGATGAAGCGGCGGTAGCGTTGGATGAAAATGCATTGACTTATACCTTTGAAAACCTTGAGGAGTACACGCAATACACCGTGAAAGTTTATGCCATGGATGCGGCTGGAAATACTTCTGCTGATAGCGAGGTTGAAGGCATGACCTTGGATGTAACCGCTCCTGAATTTATGCCGAACCTTGCAAGCAGTGAAATCGGTGAAGAAACATTCAAAGTAAGCTGGGATGCTGCTACGGATGCGGGTTCAGGCGTTGCAGGATATGAAGTACAATTGGGCGAAGAAACACCAATGGAAGTGGCTGCTGATGTTACCGATTACACTTTCACAGAACTCAATCCATACACTAACTATTCGGTTCGTATTTTGGCCAAAGATGCTGCGGGCAACAAAACGGACTTTTCTGATGCTTTGGAGGTGATGACCACCGACGAAACGAATCCTTCACCAGTAACTGATTTAGCTGTTGCTGATGTTAGCGGCGCGCAGTTTACAGTTTCATGGACGGCTGCGACTGATAATGATCAGGTGGCACATTATGAATACAAATTGATGCAGGCAGATGAAATCGTCCTTGAAGAAACCACTACTGAATTGCTTTTGGTATTGGATAACCTTCAGGGCATGACGACTTATGATTTCAGTGTTTGGGCAGTGGATCGTGCAGGAAATGTGTCGGAAGTTGCAACTACCCAAGCAACCACCTTGGATGATGAAGCTCCTACAGTGCCAACAGCGCTTGTAGCTTCAGAGATCACTGAAACTGGCTTCAAACTGGACTGGGACGCCGCTGATGATAATGTGGCAGTAACCGCTTATCGTGTAAAAATTGATGAAGAAGAACCAATTGAGGTAGCAACCAATACCGCCATGATTGATGGGCGTATGCCTTTGACTGAGTATTCGGTAAGCGTTGCCGCGGGTGATGCCTCAGGGAATTGGTCGGCTTACAGTGAGCAGGTTTCCGTAAGCACGATTGATATTACCCCTCCTTCGAGTCCGACAGCTTTAGTGGTCAGTGATGTTACTCCGTTCTCTGCTCAATTGGCTTGGGAAGCTTCGACAGACAATGTTGCTGTTGCTCACTACGAAGTGTATGTTAATGATGAAAAGGCAGGAGAAACGGCAACATTAACCTATGCTTTGGATGGCCTTAGTCAGGAAACATCATATAGCGTTTCGGTAAAAGCGGTAGATGATTCGGGTAATGTTTCTGAGCCGGTGGCGACTACTTTTGAAACCACTCGCCCATTATCCAATGAAGGAAGTGAAGACAAAATTAAAGTATTTCCTAACCCTGCTTTAGGCGAGATGAACATTCAATTGAATATTGCTGAACAGGTGAATTTTGTGATTCATAATATGGCGGGACAGAAAATTTCTGATGGAATCATTCGGAATGGTAACCTGAAACTCCGTTTGCCTGCCGGAATGTATGTACTTCATATAAATACAAAAGCGAAAAAGCACGCACGAGTAATTATCTTCCAATAATCGACCCGCATTCCATTTCAACCTTATAGGATAGATGGCTGGTGAAAGAAATTTTTCCCTTTCACCAGTTCACCTTCCACACCACCTTGCAGACACAATTTTTGCAAGGTGGTTTCGTATTTCAGTTTTCAGAGCGGTAGTATAACGGCAAGCAGATCTAATATGGAAACCCTTAATTATCGTCTTGTTCTCTATCAACGAAAGACCTTTTTCCCTGCATTCGCCCTAATGAATTGATGGGTAGATTTAACCTTGCATTGATCAGAACCCCACATTTCACCCGAAATAAATCATGGGGAATTTTGGGCTTAAATAAATAGCCTTACTCAAAAGAAGGTCATCGAGTGAAGGTAATCATCTCTGCAAATGGTGGCAATTGATCCACTCTTGAATGCCCGATAATAATACTTTTAATGGTAATTTGCCATGTTGTTTGATGTCGTTATGGCCTACAAGAATTTATTTCAAAAAGACCTATGAACGTTAGGCGACAATAAGTCGCTATTTTGGCCTTATTTTGTGATTCTAAAGGTAAGCCCTGCACAACAAGCCACCTCTTTAAGGTTTCTGAAATTCAATTGTGTATTGATTCCGAATTTGGGCGTAATAAACCAACGTGCTCCCAAATCCACATCACCATACCAAGACCCTCCATCGTATTTTGCGCTGAACACTTTCCAAAAACCTTTGGAGGCGTCCATACTAAATTGCATTAAATAACCTGCACCACCCCCTGCATATAAGTCAATGCTTTTGGGTAAATTTAAAAATTTTGAAAAGTGAATATTCAAACCAATATTGGTCGCCAGCTCGTGGTGGCGTACCCATTTGCTGTCAGATACTTTGCCGACCTTTTGTCCATTGAGTAATTTGAGAATTTGGGTGCCAAGCTCAACATCTTTATTAAGGAGGTCGTGCGTTTTATAGGTGTTATATTCTGTTTCGAGCGTTATGGATAGCCAATCATTCAAAAAATAGTCGTCTCCAAGATAAACAGGCATCAGGCTTTTATTGACCGCAATTCCTAAATTAAAATTATGATTTTTAATGAGTTGCGCATTCGCTACACCTCCTAAACAGCTTACGAATAAGCAAATGGTGATTAATGTTTTTTTCATGGTGTGATAAGTATAAATTATTGAATATTTAATTTGTGGGTGGCTTTTCAATATCTATACCATGAAAAAATGATGTATATAAACTTATGCGGAAATGATAAAAATTCAAATAAAAACACTATTAAGAATAAATGAGTTTCCTTTTGGCGCAGAAAAAGCACCACCCAAAGGGTAGTGCTTAAAATTATAAATGTTAAATAGCGATTTTATAAAGGACTGTGTTTTACATGCCACTTCAGCGTTCCTTTATAAGCTGTCGGATAGGTCAAGTTTGATTTTCTGCTTTCACTATAAACCATCTCACCATTCGACTTATAAATATTGTATTCTACCACCGTAGCGTATTTTATCCTTGTTTCAGAACTTTGAGTTTTTGTCTTAATATCATCCCCAGAGATAATGCCCTTGGATGTTGAAGTATTGGAGGTATTATTGGTCTGTGCGCCTTCCTGATCCATCATTATATTGGCATATACCACATAATCAACCCCTAAAATTTCTGCCAATCGCTCAGGTTCCACCTCAGCTACAGTCCTGTAATCTATATCATTTTCTTTCAGCTTTTTTTTGATCTCCATTGTGGAGCTGTACTGAAAGACTGTGGATTTCTTCTTGTATAAAGCCACAATCTCTTTTTGAACTTGTTCGGCTTTCATTTTAGGCGCTAACTGCCCATCAATGTAGAATACAGAAGGCAACACGGCCACCTTTTGCGCTTTGGTTGTCAGCACAATGCAAAATAGGATCAAAACTAATCCAACAAAAAAAACGGTCTTTTTCATACTTATCTCCTCTTTAATGATTTGTTCAACGGCTATAAATTCATTTTACAACACATTGACAAGACCTTAAGAAGCAAAAGGTGCATCCAATTGTTTTCCACAATTAATTACCAGACAAATCATCCGATTAACTACTGAGCATAAATGGTATCAGACGGATTCCCAAACTCATGCAGATGCCCTAACAAATCAATGCCCTATCGAAAATGCCTCTTTTAGAAAAACTCGCTATGTAATGGTAATATATCTCAAAGGCCCTACCAATTCCCTTTTTGCTGTTGTCTCTGTTGGCTTTCGGCAACACCTGTTCCTGTTCCACCGAATTATGGCACATTGCACTGGCGACGATTGACAACCTACTACCAAAATACTTCGGCATGCCATTCACCACTTCCTCAGATCGTCGATAGTCGACCAAGGCCTGCCTATTTATCGGGTAATAGGTGTACAACTCACGGAGAATCCCCCTGTAATAAGAGGATAAATGATCAATAAAGAGGACAAATTATCCGGCAGGGATGGTCGCGTGATAAAACTCCACTTCTTACAGTCATTATTGAACAAATAGCCTAAATGAGTGATCTAAATTTGAATCATCGATTTTTTAAGTACTCGATCCAAAAAATTGTCAAGTATGAAAAGTATGCATTTTTTTAACAAATATATCGCCATAGGCTTGTGTGCGCTGATAGGTTACTCGCAAGATTCCGTAGCTCAAAAATCGCCTATTGTGGAAAAACATTCCGTACAGAACCAGGTAAAAAGTGGCCTAACCCTTGGGGGAATCGGTGCTGGTGGTGTGGAAATCCGAAAAGATGGTCAGTTTTACAATTGGTCCATCCTTAATAATTATCCAAATGGATCGGCTCCTATCCTGCAGTTTCCCAGTCGGCCAAATTCCGGGGAAGAAAATGCCTATATGTTCTTCATGGTCAGGTATCAAATTGAGGGGCAACAGCCAAAAATCAAAGTCCTGCAGCTCAACAACGATATTGCTTATGGAGGTTTGTTAAATGAAGCACCTATCTATTACTTTCCATGGATGAGTTCAGTGGATAACATTACTTACAGTGCCCGTTTTCCTTTTGCAGACCTAACTTTTTCGGATGAGGACATGCCTTTTGAAGTCATTCTTGAAAGCTTCTCCCCATTTATTCCCCACGATGTCAAGAATTCATCCTTACCAGCGATTGATTTTAATTTTAAGATCACCTCAAAAATCGATCAGCCGGTAGATGTCAGTATTATTGCAACGCAAAGGAATCTGGTGGCCTATGATGAAGTACACAAATATTTCACCGCCTCTATTGTAGAAAAGGAAGGTGTCAAGTATTTCAAACAAAGTGTGGGTAATGTTTCTAAGCAACATGACACCTACGGGCAAATGGGGCTAGGGGCTATTGGCGGAGAAGAGGTAAGTTATTATCTGGGCTGGGCACATCGCCACCCGTTCATGGAGCGCTTGCTGACACACAAAGATTTAGGGAATATCGATGACAGCAAAAACCGAAATAAAACCAATACCGATGGCGAGAAAATCGCATGGACCGGAGGGCTCGATAATAACCAAATGTTTAAAAGCAGTATTGCGATATCCCAACGATTGGAGGGTACTCAACAGATGAAAGCTCACTTTTTTATGAACTGGTATTTCCCAAATGCGATGGGCTGGGTATCAGGGAAAAAAGAAAAAAATCGGGATGGTTTGATCACCGACCCCAAGGGATATCAGCTTCCTATCAGAAAAACATCGCGTGTGGGGCACTACTATGAGAACTATTTTGCCAATTATGATGAGGTGGCTGACTATTTTGTGAATAATGTGGAACATCTGAAAGCACGTTCCAAAGCCTTTGTTGATAACATGTACAGGTCCGATGTAGAGCAGTACCTGCTCGATCAGGTGAACTCACAACTCAATACCTTTATCACTTCATCTCAGCTTGATAAACAAGGACGTTTCGCCATTCGTGAAGGATTGACCAGTAATCAGGCGTGGGGGCCTTTTGCCACAAGCGATGTATCCTTATATGGATCAGCTTCCATTATCGCCCTTTTCCCTGAGTTGCAAAAGAACATGATGCGCTGCCATGCCCATGCGCAAACCACCGAAGGGGAGATTAACCATGGTTTAGGGGCCGATTTAGGGTTGAATCAGAATGGTACTTTCGGAGTATATGAGCGAGTAGACCTTGCGCCTAATTTTATTCAGTTGGTGCTTCGCGATTATTTGTTTACCAATGATAAAGCCTATATCGAGGAGATGTGGCCGGCGGTCAAAAAAGCGATTGATTATGTCTTGAATGAAAAAGACCTTGATGGTGATCAGATGCCCGACATGGAAGGTATTATGTGTAGTTATGATAACTTCCCAATGTACGGGTTGGCCTCCTACATTACTACACAATGGATTACCGCAATGGAAATGGCCTCGGTAGTGGCTCAGGACATGGGAGAAAAGAAGAATGCCAAGAAATACAAAAAGATTGCAGACAAAGGAGTTCAGTTAATGGACAAGCACCTGTGGAATGGAAAATATTATCGATTGGCAAATGATTACCAGGGTAAACATGGTAAAGATGAAGGCTGTCTGACTGATCAACTTTTTGGGCAATGGGTGGCGCATGAGGCCGGTATGGGACGCCTGTTTGAGAAAGAAAAGATACATGCTGCCTTGGAAAGTGTTTTAGCTTATTCGTATATCGACAATACCTACCTGAGAAATTGCACTTGGCCTGAGCACAAAGATTTCTTTCCAATGGCTGAAACAGACCTGTGGGTGGATCAGGCAAATACCCCTTGGACGGGTGTTGAGCTCGCATTTGCCTCTTTCCTGATTCGTGAAGGAATGGTGGCAGAAGGCAAACAGATTGTAAAGTCTATTGATGATCGATATCGAAAAGCAGGATTATATTGGGATCATCAGGAATTCGGAGGTCACTATTATCGTCCCATGTCAGCATGGTCAGTGTTAAACGCGCTGGCAGGATATAACCTGGTGAAGGATCAGTATTCCTTTGCTCCTAAAAATGAGTCAAATAGCTTTCAACTTTTCTTCAGTGCAAATCATGGAACAGGTACATTTCTCCGAGATCATCAAACCGTAAATATCGTCGCAAATACCGGACATTTGCGGGTAGCTGCACTTTGCCTTCCACAAGAATATTGGGACAAAAAATCCAATCTGATCAGCATAAATGATGGAGCGGTGAAGGTGAAACAATGGGAACAGAAAGACGGCATGAAAACGGCGATCTTCGAACAAGCCGTCGTGCTGAATAAAGGAGAAAGCCTCATGATAAACCCTGTGGCCATGACGCTAAAATAAAAACTTATGAAATATACATTCATTATCATGCTGGTATTGGTGGGAATGGTTTCAACCTCCCTCGCTAATGATTTGCAGTTATATCATTATCCCAAGAATACGCCTGAGCATAAAGGCTATCAGGTCAAGGTGGACCATCAGGCATGTTTTGTCTATCAGACGCCTGTAGCCGGAATCGTTTCTTTTGCTACCACGCAGGGAGAATTGGTAACCGTAGTTCCTGATTTTGAATTCAAAGCCGTGAAAATAAGGCCGTCAAATCTGAATATCAAAACAAAACGAAGTGGTAACAGCATCTCTTTTATCATGCCTGTTGATAAAAAGATAAGTTTGGAATTTGACGATAGAATTTATGATCCGCTATTCATTTTCTCTCAGAGACCTGCAAAAAAAAATCAGTCTGCAGATATTATCTATAAAGCGGGCGTTCATTATAAAATTGGGATGAAACGCGTGAAGTCTAACCAGAAAATTTGGATTCAGGGTGGAGCGGTTGTTGAAGGGAGTTTCATCATGGAAGGGGTCGAGAATGTTCACCTCTTTGGACACGGAGTAGTCGATAACCGAAATTTAGACCGTCAGCAAGGCTATTACGGCTTTGGTTGGTTTGGCGCTAAAAATTCAATCTTTGAAAACATTACCCTGATCGGGAACCCACGATGGAGTACCTCCTATTTTGGTTGCAAAAACATCACCGCCAACGATGTGCGAATTATCGGTTGGAGAAGATCCGACGATGGTATTGATATTGTTGGTTCGGAGGACATCACCATCAAGAATGCTTTTGTACGCACCAAAGATGATTGTATCGCCATCAAGTCCTCGACCTTCTGGTACAAAAAGCCTGCGCCAGAAAATATTAATTTTACCACCCCGACGGACATTGGCTGTAAACGCACCAAAAACATTGTGATTGACGGCGGCGTGTTCTGGAATGCCGACTGGGGCAATGCGATTGAAATCGGATTTGAAACCCGTGCAGATGTCATGGAGGACATTACGATTAAGAATGCCAATATCATTCGCGTAGAGGGCAATGGCGGTGTTTTCAGTATTCATAATGGCGACCGCGCGGTGGTTCAGAATGTCGTTTACAAAAATATTCACATCGAAGAGGCATACGGCTATTTATGCCATTTTCAGATTCTGCATTCGCATTATTCAAAAGACGCTGTGCGTGGTAGCGGTAAAGGGATTTACTTAGAAAATATTCAGGTGAAACAAACATTACCTTTGAATTCATTGATTACGGGCCTGAATAAAAACCACACTTATGATGGCGTGCATTTTGATAACCTGCAGATCAATGGCAGAAAGGTGATGAACTTAAAAGATGGTGGGATTTATACTGAATTTGCAGACAATGTTACATTTAAATAAAAAACTTGGGGTAGCAACACTGCTACTTTTCCTATGCCTGGGTTGCAAAATTAAGCCTAACCTATCTTTATACAGTGATCACCCAGAAATTCTGACAGACTATTACCAGGTTAGTAGTAATGGTATGCAGCTACCGGTATTCTATGGCCGGCCAGGAGGATTAATTCTTGGCCAAATAGAAGATCAAAACACCGAATTTATCATTGATTACCAAGCTGAAATTCATTCCTTTGAAACCATTCCTGAAGGGTCTGTGAGTCAAATCGATATCGATGGACAACAGGCAAGCTTTCAAGTGGACAGACCTGTAAATTTCTTCATTAGAATTAACGGTAACTATGTCTATCCTTTAATGGTCTCGGTCTCCAAGCCTGAAAAGGTCCAGCCGACCACAAATATGATCACCTTTGAAGCAGGTATTCATGATGCAGGTGTCATTACACTAAAAGACAATCAAACCTTATTCCTTAAAAAAGGAGCTTATGTCAATGGAACGATTTTGGTTGATGGAGTTGAAAATGTAAAGATCTGCGGTGAGGGCATATTGACAGGAAAAAGCTATAAAGAAGGTAGCCACCCGGCAGGAATCTTTCTGAACCATTGTCAGAATATAGAAATCACAGGGATCAGTATAATCGATGCTCCAGCGTGCGCAGTTGTCATTAATAGTGCAGAGAAGGTGTATTTGAATAACCTGAAAATTCTCGGTAACCGTGAACAACGCATGGGCGATGATGCGTTCAATATTTTCAATGCACAGCACATTACGATCAATAATGTGATGGCCAATACCCGTAATAATTCAGTGGCTTTAATGAATAATAGTGGTCAGGCCAATGAAGATATCACGGTAAAAAATGCGACCTTTTGGAAAGGGGATTATGGAAATGTCATAGAAATTGGATATAAGGCTGAAAATATGTTTTTGAAAAATTGCACCTTCAAACATATAACAATTGCCCATATTGATGCCGGTTCAATAATTAATATTACTGGTAAAAATAATATTATTGAGGATCTTTCTTATGTTGATTTTCAAACCTTCGATTGCCGATTTATGCTGTATAATGTAAAGCTGGATTCGCTAAGCAAGGTGAAAAATGTCCATTTTGAACAATTAAACTATTCAGGGCTGGTTCCTGCTTATTCGGATTTTATATTTGGAACCGCTGAAAATGCGAAAGCTTTCTGGTTTAACCATCTTCAATACAAAGGCCTAAAAGTAAAAAATATGTCTGATTTAAATGTTAAATCGACGGACTATATACCTAAAATCAATGCATTATTACCTTAAATCTTTGCTTCTCAAAATGAGAACAAAAGGATTATAGACATGGAAACAACTTCTTATCTTTTCCAATTGTACTTTTCCAATCAAGAACCCCTCTGAAGCAAAATCAAGGGCCATTCAATTTTTTGAACGGACAGAAAGTTACTTCGTGGTCTATAAAATGATTTTTCCTATTTAATTAATAATTGATATTCTTATTAGAGTTTTGTAAATTATACTACTTTTTAAAATTTCGATCTTCTTACTTTCTCCTAATTTTTTGATATGACGAAGCGATACCTATTGATTCTTTTAGCGCTCTTTCATACACTGTTAGTGTTGGCCAACAGCAATCAGTTTACCACCCTAAGCCGTAAAGACGGGCTCTCCCACTCTGTGATCAATAGTATCATCCAGGACAACACAGGATTCATGTGGTTTGGTACTCAGGATGGACTCATTCGTTATGACGGATACAAAATGAAGGTTTTTCGCCCTGACCCAAAAGATCCACATTCTATTTATGATTCATGGCTGACATCCACCTTCGTGGATTCCAAGAACCGTGTTTGGGTAAGGTTTGAAAGTGGGGGAATAAGTGTGTACGACCCGATTACGGAGAATTTTCATACGCTCATCCATAACGAAAACGACCCCTCAAGTATAAGTAATGATTTGAGTCCTAATTTGGATATTTCTGGTTTCAAAAATAGTATCGCTGAAGATTCCGACGGTTATATTTGGGTGGCAACGGTCAATGGTTTGAATAGAATTAATCCAGAAACTTTTGAAACAAAGCATTTTTTTGAGGGTAATGAGCAGGAACATGGCCTGAACTCCAGCTATGTTACCACGCTTTATTTTGATTCATCCACCAACCTGTTGTGGGTAGGCACCAATAACGGAGTTACGGCATTGAACACAAAAAATTTGAGGACTCATCAATACCAGAATGAAGGGATGAAAAATCGCTATGTCCGCGTGATCGAGAAAGACGAGTTCAATACCTTTTGGTTTGGAACCCGCTCGAACGGACTGTTGAGGTGTCAGTTTAACAGCGATGGAAAATTAGTCAGTAGCATGAGTATCCTCAATCGTATTGACCTTCCAGAAAACATCAGAGCACAAAATGTTTACGATATCAAAGTAGCCAAAACGGGTGAAATCTGGTTGGCCATGACACAAGGTTTGTTCCGTTTGAGTCAAACAGGGCAAATCATTGATATTTATTTAAATGACCAAAAAAATCCCTCTATTTCCTGCCTCGCCGAAGACAAAAATGGTGACATTTGGGCAGGTGGCGCCTCTACGAATAATGGTTTGATAAAATACAATTATTCAAATAGCGAGTTCAGGGAATTTTCTCAAAAAGACATCAAAACCAATGGCTATTCAAATAACATCATATATGATTTATTTGTCGATAAAACGGGGGTCTTGTGGGTAGGTACAGGCAAAGGCGGGGTTATCAAGCACAATACCCAGTCTAAACCTTTTTCCTCTTTTAATGGGGCAAGTTTCAACGCCAAGCGGAAGTCTGATGAGGAGGTGTACTCTATCCTTAATCATCAGGGCAGTACTTTTATAGGGACTAAAACCTCCCTTTTTGAATTCAATGAAAAAGATCAGCTAATCCGAAAATTCCCTAAGCAAAACAACAATAGTCCTTCGACGATTTCCTCAAATGTGGTGGGCTCTTTGACTCCTTCCAAAGACGGAAAATATATATGGATTGGCTATTTTGAAGGGAAGATTTCAAAATACAATTTAGCCACCCATCGTTTTATACATTATGCCAAACACGACCCTTCAGATCCTCATCTTTTCCCGGGCTGGTCGCTGCGGGCAATTTTGGTGGCAGATGATGGTACGGTCTATTTTGGCCCCATGAGTGGTGGACTACATTATCAGCTACCTAACAGTGATATTTTCGAGAATATTTCCCAAAAGATCATTGGTGAGCATGAAAAAATTGGCGCTGTGCTTTCCTTGATGCAGGATGAAACTGGAAAAATATGGATTGGTACAACAAGCCAGGGAGTATTTATTCTTGACCCTGCTACGGGTAAACTGAATCGCTTGAAAAAAGAAAGCAATGGACTGAGCCATAATGAAGTACGTACGATCACCGAGGCAAAAGACGGCACTATTTGGATAGGCACCCGTTATGGCCTTAATGCTTACTATCCTGAGCAGGAAAAAATCGACCATTTTTTTACCAAAAACGGCTTGCCATCAAATATCATTCATGGTATCCTTGAAGATGACAGAGGTAATATTTGGATGAGTACAAATAATGGCATCAGTCGTTTAAATCCGGAAGCGGCAACATTCACAAGTTTTACAGAAGAGGACGGTTTGCTCTCCAATGAATACAATGAATGTGCATTCTTCAAAGACGAAAAGGGTGTGATCTATTTCGGTGGGCCAAATGGGTTTACCAAATTTGACCCCGCTAATATTCAGATTGATAATTCTCAGCCCAATGTATACCTGTCAAAATTAAAGATTACCCCATCTAAAAGTGCCAATTCCGATGGGCAGAATGAGTATGCATTACAGGATTATGACATCAATGAGATCAAGCAATTGCAACTCCCCCACTCCTTTAATAATTTCGATATTTCATTTTCGACGCTGGACTTTCGGGTGCCCAAAAAAATTAAATATCGTTACCGCCTAAAAGGGTACGATGCGCAGTGGAATTTCACCAATTTCAATGAAACTTCTATCAATTATTCCATGGTTTCACCAGGAGTTTATGAACTTGAAATCCAAGCTACAAATCCTGACGGGAGATGGTCATCCAATATCAAGAAATTAGAAATTTCCATTATGCCTCCATGGTGGGAGACCGCTTGGTTTAAGTCATTGATAATTATGGCTATGGGTATTGTATTCCTGACAATGCTGCTTTGGTATATTAATGACTTGAAAAAACGTAAAAAAGAATTGATCCAGACGGTTGAGGAAAAAACAAGGGAACTGATTATCGTAAATCAAAACCTGCAAAGCCAAAAGGCAATGATTCTTGATCAAAATACGGAATTGCAGCAACAGCAAAGTCTGTTAAAGAAGCACCAAAAAAATATTGAGGCACTGGGCCAGATGGGGCAGAAAATCACTTCTAACGTGGAGTTGTCCTCGGTTTTCAATCAAATATTTGATTCGGTCAAGCAATTGATGATTGTCGATGAATTGATGATTGGGCAAACCTACGAAAATCATCTCAACCTCTGGGGGGTTTGTTCTAACAGCGATCAAATTTCCCGTGATCAGTTACAGCTTGATAAACAGGACCGATTATCTGCTTATGTGATCAAAACGGGTAAGATTATTCTGAGTAATGATTTGCCAAAAAGTGCACATCAGTTACTAAAATCACCCAACGCAAAATATACGAATACTGGACCTCAGGCGGGCATTTACATACCATTATATGAAACCAACAGCACAAAGGTAAAAGGGGTTTTGGTGGCCATTAGCTACCGTAAAAATGCCTATGATGAAACACATCAAGCCATTTTGAGTTCTCTTGCTTCATACATTTCCATCGCCATGGATAATGCAAATGCCTATGAGAAAATCCGTTTGCAGACGGAACAATTAATGCAGGTTGATCAAATAAAAAGTGACTTTTATACCAATGTATCCCATGAATTCAGAACACCATTGACCCTTATTCAGGGACCGATCAGTGAACTTAAACAGATTAATAAAAAAAATGGAGATGAAAAAGAGTTGCTTAATATCGTTTCCCGAAATGCGCAGCTTTTACTGGATTTGGTGGAACAAATCATGGAGCTCTCCAGAATTGATGGTGGGGCTATTCGACTGAAGATTCAGCGGCACGCCCTGTTTACACATTATAAAAGCATCCGCACCTCTTTTGAGCATTTGGCAATTCAGAAATCCATTACCTTGCATAGTTCTGAAAATATTGGGATGGTGATGGCTGACTATGACTATGACCTCATTAACAAGATCACCTATAATCTGCTCAATAATGCCATAAAATATACGCCACAAGGCGGGACGGTGGCATTCGACATGGGGGTTGAGGACCAGCAACTTAAAATAACAATCTCCGATAATGGGGAAGGTATTTCTGCCGAACAGCTCCCGTATATTTTTGATAGGTTTTACCGAATGGATACGCATGAGGAAATGGCTGTTGGTACAGGAATAGGCTTATCGTTGGTAAAGCAGCTTGTTGATTTGGCAAATGGCCAGATCAGTGTGGACAGTGTTACCAAGGTAGATAATCCCGACCATCATGGAACAACTTTCAATATTAGTATACCATTGATCAATATTCAAGAGGAGGAACAGGAAAAGCAAGAAGCACTGGCCGCAACCGATCAGGTAGTAACCAAGTCGATTGAAAAAACCGAAAAACTTGAAAAATTACTTAAAACAAAGATTTTGGTTGTGGAAGATAATGAGGACCTACGAACTTTTATTGTCAGTAGGCTCAAGCATCATTACCAAGTATTAAGTGCTGAAAATGGCCAACAGGCACTGGAAATTGCTTTACAGGAACAGCCGCATATTATTCTTTCAGATATTATGATGCCAGTGATGAATGGAATAATGATGTGTGAAAAACTGAAGCAGAATATCAGCACCAGCCACATCCCCATAATATTAATTACGGCCAAAGATGCGGAGCACGATCGTCTTGAAGGGCTGAAAGCTGGGGCTTCAGATTACATCACCAAACCATTCAAGTTTGAAGAACTGCATTGGAAGGTGGAAAATATTTTACGCCAGCGGCTTGATTTAATCGAACAGTTTAAATCCGATATATGGACTGGAATACAGGAGGTTGGTGATACAATTAGCCCTCAGGATCAGGAGTTTTTGGAACAGATTAAAAGTATCATTGAAGAGGAAATTGAAAACCCATACCTGGATATTGGATTTTTCTGCTCCAACCTTGGGGTGAGTCGCACATGGCTTTACAATAAAATGAAAGCTTTACTTGATATGTCTATGAATGAATTCATTCGAAGTTGTAGACTAAAACATGGCGCTAAGCTATTGGTAACAGAGAAAATATCTGTTTCTCAGGCAGCTTATGCGGTCGGTTTCAATGACCCTAAATATTTCACGCGCTGCTTTAAAAAAGAATTTGGGATTGGTCCTAAAGCCTATGCTAACCAACAGGAAGTAAAAGTCTGATACTAAATATATTTCTGCAATTTATAGCCCGCTATTCAAGTAAACACACTTGGCTTCGGGCTATTTGTATATCATCATTTATTCACTGAGCCGTACTTATGGATAAGATAGTAAATTCCTCCATTGGAAAATTGAATAGTCATTTAGTTCGCTGAGCGTAAATTTAAAAAGTCCGACAGCAAAAGATATAAGGCTCCTTCAATATTTGTTATCCATGGTGAGCATCCCCTTGGCCGTCGATATTTATGGCCATCTGTTAGTTACAGGCGGAAGACTCGAGAAAGGTTACGGTCACTTTAGGCGGAATAATCATCCCTTAAAGTTCAAAAATATTCAATGAAGTTTAAAAGGGTTGTCGCGTATTTTTAGAACAATTAAGAAAGATCATCCCCATGATTATGGGCAAAATATGGGATCTTGAGCTCAATATTTTTTAGCAAAAACTTTAATTATGAAATATCTTTTTTATCTGTTGATGGGAATTTTCCTGCCATTGAATGTGATGGCGCAGGCATTGAATGTTACTGACTTTGGTGCCGTAGGCGATGGTAAAACCGACAACACCGAAGCCGTTCAAAAGGCGATCGATGAAGCGAGCCGAAAAAACACCACCCTTGTTTTCCCGACAGGAACATTCATGACGGGCATGATTCACCTGAAAAGCAATGTAACCATAGAACTGCAATCAGGTAGTGTGTGGCAAGCAGTTCCTGATCTAAAATTGTTCCCTGAAATCCCTTCGAATGCGGATTTGAGCCAATCAGGTGGTTACACCATGTCACGTCGTGCGTTTATTTTTGGTGACAATTTGGAGAATGTTACTCTGACTGGCGACGGTACCATCTACCCTTCTGGCGATCACCATGAAGCCTTTCCGATGCATGAAAAAAATGGAAGCAAGCGCCCTTATGGTATTTATTTCAGAAATTGTCAGAACATCACCGTTCGCGATTTGACACTGACCAATTCCGCTTTCTGGATGCTGAGAACTTACCTTTGTGATAACGTTCGCATCCATAACATTGAGCTGTTCAACCATGCCAACACCAACAATGATGGGATGGACATTGTGGATTGTCATCGCGTGCACATCTCTGATTGTACCGTGGACTCTGCTGATGATGGTATCTGCCTGAAAACCGAAGCACCAAAAGGAACAGAAGATGTGGTGATCACCAACTGTATCGTTTCTTCCACTGCTTCTTACATCAAATTGGGAACAGGCTCATTCGGAACTTTCAAGCGCATTACGGTTTCAAACTGTGTTTTACGTCCTACCCGCGCGACTAAGATCGTTCACGGTTTGGGCTACCGCAATGGTATTACGGGCTTGTCTTTGATGTCTGTTGATGGTTGCGATATCGAAAATATCAGCTTCAACAATATCGTGATGGATGGCATGATGACACCGATTTTTATTCGTTTGTCGGATCGTCATAAAGTAACGCATACCGAATACAATGATCACCCGATTACGGCTGGAACGATCAAAAATATCTCTTACTCCAACATCACCGCCACCAATATTGGTAGCGTTCCTGTAAACATCACGGGCTACCCTGAAAACTATGTAGAAGGGGTTAGCATGCACAACTGTAAATTTGAATACAACACGGCGGGAACAGTAAAGGATTTGACGATTGAGGTGCCCGAGAATTCAAAAAATTATCCATACCCTAAAATGTATGGTACCGATTTACCTGCGTCAGGTATTTATTTCCGACATGTAAAGAACATCATTTTTGATCAGGTACAAATCGCTCCTGCTGAGGGTGATCCTCGCCCTGCGATTCACTTTGACGATGTAATTAATTACCGAGGAGAGAATGTTTTGGTTGATTATCAAGACATTAAAAAGAAGCAATTTGTGATCAAGAATTCAGGTAAGCTGAAAGCGGGTATATAATTTTTTCATCTATAAAGTTTATTGTAATGAAGCTTTCATTCAAAGAAAAATTCGGGTATAGCCTCGGAGAGTTGGCGAGTAGTGGTTTGTGGCAAACCCTTATGTTTTTCCTTCCTGCTTTTTATACTGATGTATATTTGTTACCCGCCTCAGCGACAGCCACCTTATTCCTGATTGTTAGGGTATTTGACGCGATGAACGACCCAATTATGGGTACGGTATCGGATCGAACCAACACCCGATGGGGAAAATTCAGACCCTTCCTGTTGTTGGGAGCCCTGCCGTTGGTTTTCACGGCGGTGATGATGTTTACCGTGCCCGATTTGAGCCCGAAAGGAAAACTGATTTATGCCTATGCGACTTACTTCTCCTTCTTGATCTTCTATACGATGGTAACGGTGCCTTTCAATGCTTTGATCGGCGTGATGTCGCCTGATCCTGAGCAACGCACTGCTTTGTCGTCTTTTAAATTTGTTTTTGCCTATGGTGCAAGTTTGCTCGTGCAGGGAGGTTTGATCCCGTTGGTAGAAAAATTGGGTGAAGGAGATCAGGCCAAAGGTTATCCGTTGGCGATCGCTGGATTGGGAGTTTTGTGTTTGGCGGGATTGCTTTTTGCCTTCCTGACAACCAAAGAACGCGTTCAGCCTGTGAAGCAAAGCGCGAACAGTGTGAAGGAGGATTTCAAGGATTTGAGTTCGAACCGACCATGGTTGGTCTTGTTCTTTAGTTCGATCACCCTGTTGATTTATATCGGTATCCGAAGCTCGGCGGTGATGTATTATTTTCAATATTTCGTTGGGCGTAAGGACCTTGCACCGCTCTTTATGGTGGTCGGGACTATCGCCGTATTGGCGGGTGTGGTGCCAACCAATTGGATGGCGAAAAAGATCGGCAAGGCCAAGCTGTTTATGATTTGCTTGGGAGTGATTTCCGCTTCTTTGATCTTTAATTATTTCCTTGGCCCCGATCAAATCGTTTTGATCTTCGCCGCACAGATTGTTTTCTCTTTGGCATCTGGACCTACCATGCCATTGTTATGGTCGATGCTGGCTGATTCATCGGATTATTCTGAGTGGAAAAATGGCCGTCGCGCAACAGGACTCGCTTACTCTGCCGCAACTTTCGCTCAAAAAACGGGCGTTGCTATTGGTGCCTCTGGTACTTTGGCATTGTTGAGCTGGTATGGTTATCAGCCGAATGTGGAACAGGGAGCCGATGCACTCATAGGCATAAAAAATGCCATGACGATCTATCCTGCCCTCATTGCTTTTGCCTCAATTGGCTGTTTTATGTTCTATAATTTGAGTGATCAGAAATTAGAGCAAATCAAACAAGAATTGCAATCGATCAAAGACAATGACAAATCGGAAGAGAAGTCATTGGTGAGTGCTGAATAGAAGTATTTTATAGAGGCTGTTGCTTAATTGTCCATCCCAACTATATTCCTAATAATTGAATAATCCCTTTTGAGAAAAGGATAACCCCTACCAACCGTATTTCATCTACCTTTGTGGTAAAGATGGTGTGCCTTGAAGGTGAAATTATTTAGGGATTGTGGGGAGGAAAGCAACAGCCTTTTTTATTTTTTAGATATTTAACGATGAGAACAAAGGTTACTACATTATTTTTTGGTGTTTATGCCATTTTTATACTCTTGGTTGGTATGACTGCTTGTGGTGAATCACAGGTTAAAACAGATCCTATTGACAAAAAAGTCGAAGAGATCTTGAACGGGATGACCCTTCGTCAAAAGGTCGGGCAGTTGAATCAACTCAAACACGCCAAACTCATTGCCAATAACCATAAAGAAACCGATGTCAATATTGACTCTGCCGTGATCAATGGTGATGTCGGTACATTTCTGAATGTCTGGTGGATGAAAGACAAAAGGCATTACCAAAAATTGGCGATGGAACACACTGGTATTCCCTTGATTTTTGCCCTTGATATTATTCATGGTTTCAGAACGACCTTCCCTGTACCTTTGGGTGAGGCGGCCTCATGGAACTTGCCCCTGATCGAGCGATCTGCAAGAATCATGGCGATCGAAGGAACCTCTTCGGGCAATATGTGGACCTTCGCTCCGATGGTCGATATTTCTTTTGATGCCCGTTGGGGCCGAATGATGGAAGGTGCTGGAGAAGATCCTTATTTGGGAAGTCAAATTGCTGCGGCACGAGTACATGGTTTTCAGGGCGACGACCTGAGCGCCAACAACACTATGCTTGCCTGTGCCAAGCACTTTGCCGCTTATGGACAAGTTGAGGCGGGTCGCGATTACAATCAGACGACGGTTTCGGAAAGATTCCTGCGCGAATATGTTTTGCCGCCATTTCATGCGGCTGAAAAAGCAGGTTGTCGTACGTTCATGAATGCTTTTAATGATTATGATGGCGTGCCTTGTAGTGGTAATAAATTCCTGATCCGTGATATTTTGAAAGGAGAATGGGGATTTAAAGGTGCCGTGGTTTCGGATTATAATTCTTTTGAAGAAATGGTCGATTGGCGTTATGCCAAAGACCGAAAAGAAGCAGCCCTGAAAGCGATTGAAGCAGGTTCGGACATCGATATGATGGGCTTGGTGTATATGGATCATTTGCAGGATTTGGTGGAAGAAGGGAAAGTGGATGTGGCTTTGATTGATGATGCAGTACGCCGAGTGTTGAAGCTCAAATTTGAGTTGGGGCTTTTTGATGATCCTTTCAAATATTTCACTGAAGGCCTTCAAGAAAAAGAATGGAGACGGCCTGAGTATGTGGAGCATGCCCGTAAAATTGCCCGCGAGAGCATGGTATTGCTTAAAAATGACGAGCAACTTTTGCCTTTATCCAAAACCAAATACAAGAAAATTGCCGTCATTGGACCAATCGATGCCAAGCCTGAAACCCACATGGGGACATGGTCGGCAGCAGGCCCGAAAGAAGAAGTGGTTCGTTTTACCGAAGGGATCAAAAACAAAGTGGGAAAGGCTGCGACCGTAACTTTTGAGGCAGGTTGTGCCGATGAACATACCGCAGATTCGAAAGCACTTGCTCGGGCAATCCGATTGGCCAAATCTTCGGATTTTGTGATTCTTACGCTGGGTGAAGGACAGTGGTTCTCGGGTGAAAATACCTCTTTGGTGGATATTTCCTTACCAAAACCACAGGTAGAATTAGCAAAAAAAATTAAGGCACTGAACAAACCAACCGTAGTGGTGATGGCCGATGGTCGCCCGATCTGCATGCCGTGGATTAAGGACAATATGCCGACGATTTTAGAGTCATGGCTGGCAGGATGTGAAGCTGGAAATGCTTTGGCCGATGTGTTATTTGGCGATTATAATCCTTCGGGAAAATTACCTGTAACCTTCCCTGCACACACCGGACAGGTGCCGATTTCCTATCTTAAAAAAGCGACCGGAAGACCGACCGAAAATGGAACGAGATATTTGGACGCTTCCAATGATCCGGCCTACCCTTTTGGTTTTGGATTGAGTTACACCCACTTCAAATACAGTAATCTGAAGATTTCTACCGATAGTCTCAAATTAGGACAATCCCTTCAAGTGAGTGTTGATCTTGAAAATACAGGTCAGTACGACGGCAAGGAAGTGGTTCAGCTATATATCAGTGATTTGTACGGAAGCACCAGCCGACCACTAAAAGAATTGAAGCATTTTGAATTGATCGAACTCAAAAAAGGTGAGCGCAAAACGGTGCACTTTACCATTACCGAAGAAGATCTAAAAATGTGGAATGAGCAAATGGAATTTGTGGCAGAACCTGGCGAATTTCAGGTACAGGTGGGTACCAATTCCGATGAAGTAATAACGAAAAATTTTATACTCTCATGAGAAAGACCTATTTAAATATTGGGCTTTCGTTGCTGCTCCTCTCTGCGGGTGGTTGCGCGATGAGCCCTCAGCAACAAACAAAGGACGTTGCGGCTGTACATCAAGAAAAGAAAGTTGATCAGTTGATTTTGATGCACAGCCCAATGGGGGTTCGTGCGGAATATAATATCAGCCAATCGACGATCGAGTTGTGGATCAACCCGAAGGCGGGCGAAGACAACAGCTATAAAATGCGAAACTTCTCTAATCGGGATGATCATACCAAGATTTTTGATAAAATCAGCTTCCCTGCCCTATCGGCTGCCGATTATGTTTCGACCGACTACGACCCATGGCATACGGTAGTGCATTATAAAAATCAGGATGTGCATATTGCCACCTTGGAAGATAGCCCAGTATTTTATATCTGGACATCGAAGGCGGGCATGATTGATTTCAAAACCGATAAACAGGATACGCCAATCAAGCGAGCTGAAAGAAGCTTCGTCAGCGCACACCCTGACCGTGGGTTGAACTTTGAATTTGCTGCCGTATTGAAGGGGGGAGATTTTCAGCATCAGCTCCAAATCGACCAAGGGCGAAGCACTTATTGCCGTGCCGAAATGGTACCTAACCAGCCGATTTTCATCGGAGGCGCGCTCAAAGGCGAACATATTGAACGCAAATTGCAACAATTGGCCGCCAAGGGTCAGCAAAAGCTAATGGCGGACAATGATAAGGAAGTTATTAAAGAAACCGCTTTCGGTAAATTGGTCTTGAATGATCATGATTCGCTCCAAAATTTGATTGATTTCAATAAGCGAATTTTCCTTTCGGCTCAAGACAAATCTGGAGCGATGCAGGCGGCTTTACAGAAGATCTATTATTTGATCTGGGTACGTGATGGCGGTTTGGCTTGTTCATGGATGGCGTACAGTGGATGGGCAAATCCATTGGACAAATGGACGGATTTCCAGATGGCGAACCCGACCAATATTGAGGAGAATGGACGCACGGGCCGATTCTTTGGGCAAATGGCCAATGGTAAAATCACCAAATGGCAAGAGGACGGCTTGTTCTATGCGGTATGGTCTGCTTTTACGTACTGGACACAAACCAACGATACCAAATACATCAGTAAGGACAATTTGAAACTGATGATGGAGGCTTGCGATTGGTTGGAGGATTATTGTTATGATCAAAAAGAAGGCTTATTCTACCGTCAATATTTCTGCGAAACGCCATTGTATAACAGCCGTGATTTCGGTTGGGACAATGCGGTAGGAAAACCGGTTTTGGGTTGGGATGCTCCTCCATACAAAGGCAAAAAGATTGAGCGCAGCTATGATATTTATATCAACCTGTTCAATTACAGCGTCTATCGTATGTTGCATGAGGTGTGTGAGGTACAAGGTGTCAAGAATAATTATGCCGAGAAAGCAGAAGCCTTGGTAGAAAAAATGAAGCCTTTGTTCCCTGAAGGAAAAATGCCTTACTATGGGAAAGCAGTCGCTACGGACGGCACAGTCTTGATGGCTGATGGCTATGGTTTGGACGAAACGGATTATATCTGGGCATTGACCTGTCCACCGTTCTTCCCGAAAGAATTTGATATTGACCGTTATCAAAAAACACTTTTCGATGACCTTTTGGTGAAGAAAGATGAGTATTTCTTGGCAGGATATTTCTCTATTTTGGCGACCTTGGAAATGGACGACATCAATCAGGATGATTTGAGAAAAGCCATTGATTATGCGGCCAAAGAATGTTATATCCCTTGGAAAAACATGCCGATGGCTGGTGCGATGGTGGAGATGAGTGGCTTCTACCCTGCGGGATCAAACCACCAAATCCGTCCACAGATTTTCAGTATGGGCGCTTGGTTCGGAGCGATGACCAATATTGCAGTGAAGCGTTTACCTCACGGTTTGGCATTGCAGGCAGGTAAATTGGTGAAAGAAATCAATGACTACCAATACCGTGGTAAATTGGTGGATTTCAAATTTGAAGGCGAGGGTACCTTGGACTACTTTACCGTTAATGGTAAAAAGGTTACGGCTTCCAATCAAATTCCTGATGCGTGGTTGAATAAAGACAAGAATGAAGTGGTTGGCTTCCGTTCGACCCAAAAAACGGCTGCGCCTAAGTTGTTGAGCTCAACAATCGAGTTACTGGATTTGCAAGAAGCCAAAGGTGAATTGAGCTTTACTTTCATCTCCATTGCTGAAGCGCAAATCGTCTTATCGAATTCCACTGCCGAAGCGATCGATAAATTGACGGATGCCAATGGCACAGCGATCCGTTTCCATACCAATGTTAATCCCCAAGGAAATACCGTGATCAGCTTTGACCATAAAGGAGAATTGAACCTTAAGGTGAAACAAGCTGGGGTTTAAGGAAATCTTTTAGCTATCGCGGGAGTCCTCTCTCATGATGTCTTTAGTTTAAGTGGATAATATTGGAATTTTTTGACCATGATTTACTTGATTGGAAGGATTAACATGATTATTAGATCTGTGACGGATCGTAATTCTGTAAAGGCATAATTCATTATGTCTCACGTAACAATTTGAATAAATCTTGGGGAAAATTACGGAAGGTCAGCATTGTGAGAGGAGCTGTTGCATAAACTCGGTTTGATGATGACGCACAAAATTTTATTTGGTCACTGTACGGGCTGACCTATGTGTCTGCCCTAATAACTAAAATACTGGATGGTTTGGATACACACGTAGGTGCATCCGTACAGCTAACAAAATAATCTTCTGCGTCAAATTAAGAGAATAGAGTTGTACGACAGCCCCCACTACAGGATAGCACGCTAAGACTTTACACATAATGAAAATTATAAAAAAAGGCAGCCCGAAAAGGCTGCCTTTTTTGCTATTGATCATTCCCGATTTACTTCATCATTTTTTCTACCTCAGCATAATAATCCCAAACCGCTCTAGCAACGCCTTCCCCATATTTCTGATAATCCTCAACCGTTAAATAAGGATTTTCACCTGCCAACTTAGATTGTGAAAGTTCAATTGTTCCTGATGGTGTCCCATATTTATAGTAATACGCACGCATACGCCCAGTACTCTTGACGCCAACATGTTTGATTTTCCAGTATTTACTCAAACATACGGCAAATTCTTTCAATGTATTTTCATTCGGGCAGAGAATCGTATGTTTCTGTACCTGTTGAGAATGGCTATGCACATCAAGCAACATATCAATATGGCCATGCGCATAGATGTCTTGACTGTATTTTTGCAAGGCCTGAACCTCTTTCAACTCATTGTCCATCACTTCCTGAGAGTGATCTTCACCCCAAGAAGCATTCATATCACGCATGCTCATATTATAGCGAGTCGTTCCGAAGAATACCCCGTCAGGGTTCATCATTGGGATCACTTTGAAGATGAACTTTTTACGGATTTGTGCCGCGCGAGCGTCATTCGAGATCAAGTATTTGATCAATCCTTCTGCCAAATATCCGCCACAATCCTCACCCGCATGCTGCATCGCATCGACCATGATCACCTTTTTACCTTTATCATCCACATTAGGATCGGTGATGGTAACCACTTGCAAATGACGTTTTTGTTTAGTTTTGGCGATATAATCAACCTTTACCAACGGATTGTTGAACAAAGAGAAAATCAATGCCTCCTTACGGCTGTAAGTGTATGGATGTGCATAGGCAATCCAAACATTGTCCTCCGTAAAGGTATGCGTGTATTTGAATTCGTGTGTTTCGCCGTTATATTTTACGTCTGTGATACGGTCCCAATGCTCATTGTCATAACTAAAAACGGGTTGCGTATAGTCGGTAAAGATCAAGTGCGGCATGCCACGATAGATTCCCTTCATCTCCTCCAAAACGGTGGTGATGGTTTTGCCTTTGACATTTTTCATCTGATAATAGAACCAGTAATATTGATTACCGATGCTATCTTCTTTCAACCAATGCTTGGTACGCCCCACGAAATGATTAGGAGATTTTTCATACATATAATCCAAACTTCCATGATCGAAATCTGCTGTAATAATCGTCTTGGTATCCGCCTTCACAGGGCTTTCATCCAACCATTTTTCTTGGTTCAATTCTTCCAACCATGCTGGTACTTTTCCAAGTCGGCGCTCCAATTGTGCTGCATATAAAGACTCAGGAGTAACCACTGTACCCGTTGATTCAAGTGCTTCACATTGCTCCGCCTTGAAGCTGATTGGGTTACCGTGCATCCCTGCTACGATCGGCATCACATAGAACTGATGCCTGGCATTGTAGAAATCATTTTTGTCCCAGAAAGGGTAAACCGAAGCATCGCTTCCTGTATAATGATGGTTCCAAAGCACCAATTTACCCAAATGCTGAGGGTTATAACCGCCCATTGGACCGTTCGTTCCCGCGCCTGCTTTTCTTTTGAAAGAAGATTTTACGTTGTCATACAAGTTGGCATATGGATAGGCGGCGTGAATATCCAAAGCCGTGTTGGCTTCATTCTCGCAATACCAAAATACATTACCGATCGCACTATGCGTAACGGTGAAGGCATCTTCATTCTCTTGGAAATCTTGTACTTTACCCACAAAGACATTGTTACTGTTCTGTAGGAAAATATTATGACGTCCTCGGTTATGACCGTTACCAAACATCTTCAAATCTACTACTGAACATGCGGCCAAATTGTACAAACGCATGCCCATATTATAATTACTGATGTAACAGTTTTTGATATAACTGTTCACACAAGCAGACATCATCAAAGGACTGAAACCTTTTTTCTTGATCAACAATTGGTGGTTACCAGGATAGTAGCCCTCCCAATTCCCTTTGATGTGAATACCTTCGATACCCACATTTTCAAGATGAGGAAAAGTACGAAGCTCCCAACCGTGTTTGGCAACCGCAGGAATATGTACTGGCGACTCGAAAGTAACCGTATTGCCATCAATCGCTTTGATCAAATGACGCTCGGACAACTCCATTTTGGCTTGATACCAATGGGTATTCGTTTTTTGTTCGTCCGCTTTGGTTGGAATATCATACGGCTGAGTGTAGAACAATTTCACCTGACGGTCATCGGTTGCAGGAAGCTGTAAAGTTACCCACTGTCCCACTTTCAAGTGGTTGGTGTTTGCCACCTGTACATCGAATGATCCACCCGTAATATCAGCACTGATTTTGGTGATAAAATCTGTTTTCAGCTTTAGGTTAGCATGTGAAAAGGCAGGATCATGATCGCTTACTTTCTCGAATCGGAACTTATAAATTCCCGAAGTGATTGCCTTCGCACCCGCACGTTTTTGGATTTCAATGGTCGTCTTTTCAGGCCCTTCACCTTTCAATACCACATTGGAGTGCTGAATCAGGATGTATTCATTTTGCTCTTGCAAATCGGTATTGACCAAATATTTTCCGGCAGGAAAATACACCACGCCCCCACCATTTTGCTCTGCCTTGGCAATGGCTTTTTTGATCGCCGCCTCATCCGATTTGTCATCATTGGCGATGGCACCGAAGTCGGTAACATCGAAAATATCAGTAGATGGTGCCGTAATTGCTTTTTCTCCAAATGCATATCCCGCATAAGAAAAATCAGGCAAAATAGCTTTCTCAGGCTGTTGGCTATGCTTGACAAAGTTGTCATATATTCTTGCTGTTTTGGGAGTACAAGCCCCCATAAGCAGCACAGAAAAAAATAGGGATATTGTTTTTATCATGATACAAAAGTCATATGTTCAAGTGGTTAAAATGAAAAATGCCCTTCAAATTGAAGGGCACATATTATCACAAAAACTGAACGGATCGACTTTGATTCTTACTTGCTTTCAACAATCGCTACACCCCAAGGGGCCAATTTCAGTTCGCTATTTTTCTTCACTTTTTTACCGCTCAACAACTCTTTACCCGCAGCAAATGGATATTGGATCGTTTTCTGCTCGGCGGAGTAGTTGAAAACATAATGGATGTTTTTGCCTGCTCTGTTCACTCCTTTTTTCACCGTGATTGGGAAAGTCAAGGACTGCGCATCGGACCACAAACCAGCAGATTTCACCGCCTGCTCAAGGATTTCTTCCGTCGCTTCAGGAGTTGTTTTACAAGCCACATACATCGCTTCTCCTTTACCATATTTGTTGGTCGTTACGGCCGCATATTTCCCCCAAACTGGGTGATTATAATTTGCCAATACCTTAGCCCCTTTCGCATTGACCATCTCCATCCAAGTATCTACATCGGTAGTTGCTTGATCAAATTTGATTTTGTCGGAAGTCAATTTAACCGATTTCGGCACGGTGAATTGGTTATACTGAATACCACAAGCCTCATTGATGATGCCCGGTTGCAAGCTATGGCGAACCTTCACATTTTCATCGCTAACTCCACTTCCGAAAGTATACACCACATGCCCACCTTGCTTTACATAAGCATTCAATCTTTCCAAAACAGCATCGGATGAAGCATAGAACGCAGGGACAACGATCATTTTGTATTTATTAAAATCTAAATAGGAAGGGTCGATCATATCCACCTCAACATTCAACTTATAAAGTGCATCATAATACAGGCGAAGGATGTCATTGTATTTGGTTTTAAATACCCAACTGAACTCATCGTATCCTGTTTGCGCTTCATTGCTCACCAAGAAAGCCACCTGATTGTCTTTTTTCAAACCAATCAAATCTTTGTTCAAACGCTTCAAATCTTTACCGATTGTTTGCGCCTCCATATAAGTAGGATTTGGCTCAAAATCGTGGCTCAACAAGCCTTTCCAATACGTTTCGGCAGAATTATGGATCGAGTGCCAATGCCAATAACCGACCATGCTTGCGCCTGATGCCAAATGGCTGAAGGCTTGCAATCTCAATTGACCAGGGTAAGGTAACCATTGAGGGAAACCTTGTGCTTCTGTTTCAATAACGAAATAGTTCTTGCCATTTTTAATGGAACGGGTCATGTCACCACCAAAAGCGATTTCCATTCCAGTCAAATCATCCTGCGTTGGGTGATAAATATCGACACCAGCAACATCCATTACTTTTGATGCTTCAAAGTGGTTTACACTTGGCTGCAGGCCGTAAGAATATCCCCTCCAATCGAAGTCAAAATTATGCGTAATGAATTGATCAGGCTTGGAGTATTCACGAACAATCTGTGCCTGCCAAGCCAAAAATTCCGTCACCAATCCACGTCTGAACTTCTCAAATTCGGCTCTTAAACTGGCGTTGATCGTTCCATTTACCGAAGGAAATTCTTCCCAGCTATTGATGCGGTTACTCCAGTAGTCCAAACCAAAAGCCTTGTTCATTTTGTTCAGATCAGGCCATTTTTTCTTCATGTACTCCACAAAAGCCTTCTGAACATTAGGCCCTGCGGTATTGTAATGCTTGGTTTCATTATCCAATTGGTAGCCAATGATCGCAGGATGATCTTTGATGTGCTCCATGATTTTACGGATCACGCGCTCGGCATGGAAACGGTAATGCTCATTGGTGATGTCCATCTGCTGGCGTGCTCCATACTGAAATTGCCCATTTTTGCTGATGGCCATGATATCTGGATATTTTTTGACCAACCATGGAGGGGTCGCATAGGTTGGCGTTCCAATGATCACCTTGATTCCGGCTTTATACATCGCATCCAAGACACGGTCAATATGCGAGAAATCGTAAACATTGTCCGCAGGCTCTACGGTACTCCAGGTAGATTCAGCAATACGGACAAAATTAATGCCCGCCGCTTTCATCATCTCGATGTCTTTATCCAAACGCTCAGTGGGCATATATTCATCATAATATGCGACTCCAAAGAGCAATTCATCTTGCTTGTCGTTTTGTGCTATCGCTTGATTTACAAACAATAACATCAATAAAAACACAACTCCTCTTTTCATTATCAAAAAATATATATACTAAAAATTTATTTATAACCTGATCATTAAATTAATTATTTGTGCCTGACGGTGCGGGGGTATAATCATACTTTGATATTTTACCACGAAATTAAATTTAGTCGCTGTACGGGCTGACCTATGTGTCTGCCCGAATCAATTAATTTTTTAGATGGTTTGGATACACACATAGGTGCATCCATACAGCTAACAAAGTAATATTTTGCGTTAAATTGAAAAATCCGATTTATACAATATCCCCCACAAAATAGGCTTAAACCCCTTGCTCAATATTGATCTCGATCACTCCTGAGAATGGAATTTCAAACCCGTGGAAGCCATTCACCTGCACCTCTTTTTGCTGTTCAATAAGCTTCCCTTTACAATCAAATACTTTATAATTTATCGTAGATGGACGGTTGAATTTCACAGCTATATTTCCTTGATGACTGCCATCAATTAAGGTAAGTTTTTTAACATCATTCTCCTTCAATTCTACCAAATTATTGGTATAAACAGCAGAAACCTGCTGCCCATCTTTAACGGCGGTAAGTTGGGTGAAATGTTCGGCAGGATCATCAGCAAAGAAATTTCCTCGCATCAGAACATCCTCATTTTGAGTATAAAAGTTTAACCAATAGTTAACTGCTTCCCTCTGTTCTTTATTCATATCTTTTACCTTTACACTTACCTGAGGGACAGCAAAAGCGGTATTGATAAACTGAAGGGCAAGGCTTTCGGCCGTATCATCATGGTGCCACAATATCATGTCCGCATGCACAGGTAATTTTGGGGCAAGCAATTTGATTTTTGCCGTATACACACGGTTTTCCACCTCCATATTGGCATTGTCAATCGCGCGGAACATATTGGCGTATTGTTGTGTCAGTACGTTGATGTAAGGCTGACGGAACTCAATCAACACCTCTGGATTGATCGCTCTTAATTTGGCATAAATCTCAGCGATCATCACCTCGGTGGCTTCATTGATCGATGCATAATCACGCCCATTGGCTTTGGTCATTTCCGTATCCGCATCTGGATACATCTGCGCCAAAAAGTCAAGTTTAAGACCATCCAAGCCGTAATCTTTCATCAAACGCGTAGCAGTATTGATGATGTAATTTCTAACTTCAGGATATCGAGGATCAATGATAAAGGTGTTTGATCCCTTTTTGAATCGGATATATTTGCCGTGGAATTTTTTGGCTACTTCAGAATCCTGCCCCAACATCGAAGTGGACATCCAGAGCATCACTTTCATGTCCAATTTCTGAATCGAATGGACCAAATGTTTCATTTTTGGCAGACGCAAAGGCTGATAATCTCCGATACCAGAAAAATTCAAACTGTCGTTCATCGTCATCCAACCATCATCAATAATGATCGTTTTCATGCCCATTTTTCTGGCTTTTTTACATTCAGTCAGCAATTCTTTTTCTTCAAGGAAATGGTGATAGCTGTACCATGTTGAATAGAGGGGTGCCCAAGCTCCTTTAGGAATGTATGCTGAAGGTGTATTTCCTTCTACCTTAACAACATCTAATGCTTCAGCAATTGCCTGTTCATATCTTTTTTCGGTTGCATTGAAATATATACTGAATGTAAACTCCTTTACTTTTTGGATAGGTGGCTTGTCCGTATTAATCTTCAGTTGATGTCTGAATACCGCTCCTTCCTCATCAAGATTGACCTTGATTACGGATGTTTCCAATTGCTCAGACAGCATATAAGTCAGACGGTTTTGTTGAGCCTTATTCAACATACTGATTAAAGGCATCGTGCTACCAAATCGGTTGTATTGGGTGATGTGATAATTTGATCCTCCGCTGAAAGGAGAGTCATTGAACACCGAATAGACATCCACCGAAGGAGTCTCGAAGCTGATTTTTACGGCCGGCAGCTGCTCTGGCTGAGCCGATTTCAGGTGCACACGCGCAATGACCAAATCACCTTTTTTCTCCCATCTAAGGGTCGATTTGAAATGTGGGTTCTCCACTTTCATCGACCAGTTTTTGATCAAGGAAATCGGCTGACTATATCCTAAACTGTAAGTGAGTAATAATAGAAGTAAAAGGTTTAATTTTTTCATATTAAAAAGTTAGGCGTTTTTCAAATAAAGGAGGCTGGCGCTCGGCTATTCTTGTACCTGACGGTACGGACGTTGCATGCAACGTCCCTACGATAAAAGCCATATTTTTGACTATAAACTGTTAGTATCCAAATTGATAACAATCACCGCATCTCTATTCAAGTATTTCTTAGGGAAATTGACTTTAATATGATTAGACTGTAAATGATTTTGAAGTCGCTTGCTGTTGCCCGTTTCAGGATCAAAGATGCTGATGCTCGAAGGTTTAGCCTCTATATTTGCAGAAAAATCCTTTGCTTGTTCCTGATAAATTAAAAGGTATTGATCAGATCCTAAGGTTTGAAGACTATCACCGGAAGCAGTCATTAAATGGTCAGGTTTGAGCTCATACCAATGTGTTTGTTCCATCAGCTTTTTGAGGTACTTCATCTGCCCTCCTCCTTTTGCTTTGAGCCCGTGCTTCCAATCTACTTCAACAGACGATATCGATTCACGGCCTTTTTGCCACATTTGCCAAATACCATGGTGCCCATAGGTATGTCCACATGCGCCTGCAAATACCGAACGGTAAGCCGACTGACGAATGTCCAAAGCATGGAAAAAGCCAATTTCTGGTTTCCACTGAATCGGGTGATCCTCGTAGCAAGGTTCGCCGTCCAATAGTGGACGATTGGGTTGTCTGACCTCAGCAATCAGGCTATCGGTCGGGTATCTTTTTCGCCAGTGGCCCGTTTGGAGCATGTCCAAATCCAGCCATTTGGCGTCTTTGACGATCATCGAAGCGGCATATCCCCCGCGTGGGTGATAGGTCATCATGTGTTGGCCGTTATCGTGCTCCTGAATTCCTTTAGCCATCGCATTGACGGTAGCCAACTCTTCGGGTGTTTCCATATTTCGATCACCTCCCAATACATAAATAATATTAGGCTGGTCCTTGTATCGCTCTCCAATGAATTTGCCATAAGCATAGGCATTTTCAGGATTGAAAACGACTGGCCCCGGCCCCCAAACCAATTTAATTTTATCGCCCCAAGTAGGCAAAAGTGCAATTTGAAGGTCGTGACGCTGCGCACACTGAACGACCCAATCGACCCACTTAAAGTAGGCCTCATTGGGTTTTGCCGGATCTTGATCAATCAGTGGGAGCTCCCCATTTCGGTTAGGGACCGTCAGGCCGTTAAGCTCGGCCAAAGCGACGGTCTGAATGACATTATATCCTTGAGCAGAACGTTTCTTAAAGTAGGCTTCAATCTCTTTTTTATCCAGTCGGTGGATCAATTCCCAAGCAGTGTCGCCGAGCCAAAAGAACGGTTTGCCCTGATGATCTACAAGATAAGGTTGATCTTTAGCAGGTTTTATTTGTGCAAAACCTGCTGAAAAGATCATCAAAAAAATAAATACTAAACTAACCTTTTTCATATGCTTATTCGATCAAGATTAAAGCCATGCCATGTCGAGGGATGCTTACTTTTACATGAGCATTTTGCCCATCAAAAGTCAAATCTGCTTGCTCGACCTCTTTCAATTCTCCGACCTCTTTAAGTTTAGTTACCAATTCATCAGAAACAGGCTTAGCGCCTAATTCCAACCATTTGCGGTAAGTGTTATTATGCTTGCGATCCAAACGAATCACTTTAACTTTTTTGCCTTTCAGTGTCGATGCTCCATTTTCAAGCGCAAAGTCGAAATCAGCTACTTTACTAAAGTCATCATCGGTTTCATTGAAGTTATAAGCCATCAAGGCCACACCGCTATCATCTTTAGTGGCCATACAGCCGTAGCGGTTACCCGCTTTTAGGTTTTTAACCTTCACTCGATTGTCTTTAAGTTTAGCCAGCAATTCGTAAGCAGACAAAATTGGTTTTGGTACATTTCCACGGGTCATCAGGTCTCGTGAACCACGGAAAATAGGTCCTGTTTTGGCATTGAACCAACTTCCCCAATATCCCAACAGGCTCGTTTTTAAGCCATGATTATCTTCAATCGCATATAGACAGTCCACCAACTTCACCATGAATAAGGCTGAAACTTCTGAGTTTCTGTACTCCAACTGAGGATATTCATCGACAAATTTACTATCACCATGCGATGACAAACCCCACTCATTCAAATGGAATTCTACCCCTTTCAGCGAAGGATATTGATACATCAAACGTTGCAGCCAAAGCATATCGGCAGAAAATTTGGATACCTGTGGGTAAATATCCGGAGAAGGCTTCAACCAGTAGCCCGACAGTGCATAGATGTGGTAGGATAAGAAATCTACCGGAGAACCGGTTTTTTTGGTGATATAGTTTTTGCCATGAACCACATGCTCGACGAATTGCTCCAAGAATCCCAAATGGTAACAGGCAGGTCCGCCGACTTTGAAATCATTATCATATTTTTTGACCGTATAAGCGAACAAATCATACATTTTGAAAAAGTCTTTTTGGTCCTGTCCTTTCCAACCGTCTGGCTCATTCCACACCTCAAAATACCAACTTTTTATTTCCTCTTTGCCGAATTCATCGACCAAGTTTTTCATGAAGGCATTCAGTAAATCTTCCCAAGCATTCCAATCTGCTGGCGCTCCGACCATCGCCTCGAATTCCTCATCGTTCATCTTTCGCTGTCCTTCAGAAGCAAAGCCGTCCGGGTAAAAATCGCATTCAACGATAGGTTTCATCCCTCTTTTGACATACTCTCTGAAGGTTTGATTAACAATGGAAAAATCGTAATATCGTTTACCGTTTTTGTCTGTACGAACCACCTGTCCGCCCACTTTTCCACCGGCGCGTTCATCGACCATCGACGTATTCGAGAAGGTATAATGTGCCCGGTAATACTTTACCGATTGCTTTTGTTGTGCCCTGTCCAGGAAGTATTGCCCTTCGGGTTCATTGACAATTTTAAACAAAAAATCATACCCCAATGCTTTCCAGAATTGGTGGTTTTGACCAATGGTTGTATTCAGGTCAATATTGACATTTACCTGTGGGTTAGTGGCCTGTTTTGATGTGCACGAGGTACCTATCAAAAACAGCAAAAAATATAGCTTCTTCACCTTCTCAAAAAAATTAGTTACAATTAATGCCGCTGCAAAGAAGCTATTATTGAAATAGAAAGGGTGGATAAAAACCTTTTCTATTGGTAAGAATGTTCAATTTATCACCCATGAAAATTCTGTAGGCGATAGAAATTACTGAGGTTAAGTGTTTTATGTTTTCACTGCCAAATATCCCCCACAGATATGTTAAAAGTATGATATCGATATTTTTTTGCCCATGATTTTTTATTTCTCTCATCATCAATCAGGCGCTCTCACGTAACCATAAGCTGATGTTTACCACGAAATATTATTAGGTCCCTGTATGGGCTGACCCAATGTCATTAAGTTAAGGATTCCGGGGTGGCTCAGGTCTAAATTTGAAATGCTCGTAGAGGTATTACTCTTAACGACTCACGTAACAATTTGAATAAATCTAAAAGGGAACCCATAAAATCACCATTGAATTAGACGTTAAAAATAACGTCTCTACAGGATAACGCTCTCCACTTAATGTCATTGTGGGCTGCCCCCAAGTGTCTGTCCGAATAAAAAATTGGAGGTTTGGATACACACATAGGCGCATCAATACAGTTCAAGAAATAATCTTCTGAGATAAATTTAGAAGACATAGTTGCGCAGCAGTCCTCTACATTACCTGCATATTATTCCACGGGCGTAATCTTAATCCCATTCAAAAAGGCTTGTCCGCTGAGTGCTTCCAACTGAATGCCAATTTGGCCATTTTTATCCGTCTGACAAATCACTTCTTTTTCCAGTGCCTTCAAATTACCGGCTTCTTTTCTGACATTCAGTTTCGATAAATCGACACTACCATTAATGCGAAGATTAAAAATATCCTCGGTAGTAGCAACTGATCCGTCCTGCTCGCCCCATGCGATTTCGGCCTGCGAAAGTGGTCGATTTTTTTGGGCTTTGAATGGATATGCCCAATAAAAGGTCAATTTATATTTACCTGATTTGAGCTTTAAATTGAGCGCTTCAATTCCCCAGCGGAACGTTTGATACATCGGGTCGTCGGTACTGTTGAAGACGTTTTCAGAAATACCTTCGCGTAGGCGTAATGCAGGTTTGTCTTTGTAGGCTTGGTGGTAAATATTTCCGCCTAATACTTTAAAGTTGGGATTTTCATTAAATACCGATGCAGGTAACCATCGTTCGTTGCCATTAAAGTATCGGTCTGTTTGTCCGATATTAATAGCCAATCCCTCTTTCGGTATCTCGATTCCCTGCGAATTGCTTTTGACCCTTTTCAGGAAGATCTTCCTTTCGTATCGGCAGTTGTTTCGCTCATCAATAGCTTCAATTTTATTCCATCCCTTTTGTAGATCAATATCAAATTCAACCTCCCTTTGCTTCAGTTCAAGTTCATAAAAGAATTGTTTATTGTGGCGTAATTTTACTTTGTTGCCATTACCGTAAACATGTAATTTTACTGTGAAAGTATTACCCTCGGTAACGGCCACCACGGTGTCCATTGGTGCGCCTTCGATATAAACCATGGGCTTTTTCGACCAATTTGCCTGTACAAAATAATAGGCATCTTTGGGTTGACGATCCGTTGAGATTAAGCCTTTGTTATTAACATTCGGCACGGCATCCTTACGACTGTCACGTTCAAAATCATTCAAAATCCAGATGCTATATCCGACCATCCACGGGCTGTCGTGGAGGGTGGCAAGATAGGGCTTGAGGAAATCCACCTGATAGCGATTACTGAAATCATGAATGCTTGGTTTTGCGCTCCAAATACGGGGATCAGCACCCGCTCCAAATTCTGAGAGCATGATGCACTTTTTCGGGGAGTAGGTTTTCAGGCTGTCCACATAATGATCGATGGTTTTATAAGTATCTTGATACCATCCCTGATAGACATTAAAGCCATTGATATCAGAAACGTTGAATATTTCTTCGCCCAATTCTCCTACATAATTTTTTAGGAAAGTGCCCTGAAAAGCCATGGCCGTTAAACGCGACGGATCAGTCTGCTTTGAAATTTGTTCCATGGCTTTGGCGTGCAAAACCGCCTCTTCGTGTGCCTGCCAGATCTCGTTATGATAACCCCAGATGATGACCGAAGGATGGTTATAGTTTTGATAAATCATCTCGCGCATCATCGTTCGGCTGTTGTCCAAAAAGGGCTGACCGAAAGGCACCCAGTTCACACAAGGTATCTCGCTCCAACTCACCATGCCGAGTGAATCACAGGCTTTGTAAATCTCGGGCGAATGTGGATAGTGGGAAATACGGACGAAATTCGAGCCCAAATCTTTCGCCAATACCATATCTTTTTGGTGTTGATCATCGGTTAAGGCGCTGCCCTGATGATGGTATTGCTGATGCCTTGCCACCCCTTGCAGTTTGATCGGCTTGTTATTCAAAAGTACCCCTTTTTGCTGACTGATGCTTACAGTTCTAAAGCCGATTTTCTGTTCAATCTCATCGATTACCTTATTGTCTTTAGCATCGATAATCTGACTTTTCAAGGTGTATAAATAAGGGTTGTCAATTGACCAAGGTTGAATATTATTCACCTTGCTGTCGGTTTCCCAATGGGAAATATCACCTGAATGAGTGCGTTTGGTAACCGCAGTTTTCCAGATGACTTTCTGATTTTTGTTCAATATCTGATGACGAAAAATCACCTGACGATCAAAGGGTAATTCCTGACGGTAGTGGGTGCTGATGTTGAATTGCGCTTTGTTGTTTTTCAGTCCTGTGTTCTGAAAAAACACCCCCGATGCGCCATAAAAGTTATGATCAAAATAGAGTTTGTTTTTAGTAACCAAAAAGACGTTTCGGTGAATGCCACCGAACATGCTGAAGTCACCAGCCACAGGTGGGGTAGTAAATTGCAGGTTTTCAGAATTATCCGTTTTGATGGCCAATTGGTTTTCTTCCCCAAAATTCAATAGCCCTTCGATGTCTTTGTAGAAGGCAGTATAACCGCCCAAATGTTCGCCAACATAGCGATCATTAACATAAATCTCACATTTAATGGCTACACCTTCAAAGTTCAGACTTACTTTTTTGTGTCGCCAATCCGTTGGTACCTCAAATTTTTTGCGATACCATGCTTCGCCTCGATAATATCCTATCGGATCATCAATGATGTCCTGATCATTGTAAGTATGAGGTAGGTCTACTTTTTCCCATTGATTGTCGTCAAAGTCATGCTTCAAAGGAGCATCTTTCAGACTGCCCTTATGGAATAGCCAATCGGCATTGAAATTGACTTTTTCTGGTTGTGCAAAGGCCGATACAGCCAAGGCAAGGGTCAATAAAATATTTAAAAATAAAGTTCTCATCAATCTCCAAAAATTATTCAATGATAAAAGTTAATGTGCCTGCTTCTTTGGCATTTAAGTCTATACTCAACATACTGATTTCCTTGTTCGGGCTATCCATTTCGGTGAAGTGGGGGTTCATCACCAGCGTATTAAATCGAGCGTCTTTTACGCCTTTTAATT
Source organism: Persicobacter psychrovividus (assembly GCF_036492425.1). Classification (NCBI taxonomy): domain Bacteria; kingdom Pseudomonadati; phylum Bacteroidota; class Cytophagia; order Cytophagales; family Persicobacteraceae; genus Persicobacter; species Persicobacter psychrovividus. The sequence continues at coordinate 137,976 of NZ_AP025294.1, read as the reverse complement.
TTATGGTCAGGGATTTTCCATTGCGTTGAAGGGTGGCTTTTTTACCATTTTTTGCAACGACTACTTTGGCTTTTGTGAAGAATCTCCAATTCAGTTCCTTGCCTAAAGATGATGAAAACTGATCGGTCATTTTCAGCTTTTCACCATCACAAAACCAGTTCCTTTTGATTGCCTGTTCCTGCGTATAAAGTGGGGAAAGATCAGCACTTACTTCAACCGTTTCGTTGCTGATTTGATTGACATCGAGGGCAACAAAACCATCGGGATTGAAGGCCTTTTGATCTACAGAAATGGTATTATGACCAAGGTTGTGATGGCGGAAAAATTCCCATCGGGGAGCTTTACTGTCATAAGTCCATACATACTTTCCAAAGCTCTCGATGTGGGTATAATTCTCCCGTCCGAGGTCCTCAAACCAACGAATGCCGTCTTTCTCATAAATAAAACTTCCCGCATCGAGGTGCCCATGACTGAGGTTTCCCTTCCCTCCTTTGATCCCCAAAAATACAGCTTTACCATCTTGCTGATGATGCCAAAAGACCACGGGGTTTTCTCCCCCACCCACAAAATAAGTTTGGTCATTCCCTACTTCTGCCGAGGAGCCGTTGCCCACCAACCATAGCAAAAACAGGGGTGCAAGCCGATCCTTGGATGATTTGACCTGTTGCTCACCGTAGTTCTCCATGAATGATTTCATCATGGCTCTTTCAGCGGTCAGGAAGTCGGGTCTCCCGTTGATTTGAGAGAGCATCGCCATGGCGGGAGAAAGTCGTGTTGTTCCTTTGCAGTCAAAATAATTATAATAGGTGTTATCACTGCCAATCGACCAGCGGTAGTAATCCCCACTTTTCCAAAATCCTGCGTATTGTTCAAAAGTGGAATAATCTAAATGATTGACCTTGAGTAAATCGTAAAGGATAAGATTAAAGGAGGTACCATAAATCCAGTAGCTTGGCCCTTCGGGGAAGTTGCCACTGATGTCATAGCTCTGAAGGCCATTTTTAATTTCCTTTTCGGCACGATGAATCAAAAAAGAAGCCTCTTTAGGGTATTGTTCTTGGCATACCAAAGCGGATGAGGTAATGCCCGCATGGCATACCGCATTCCAGTTGTTGGTACCTTTGACATAGGGACGCTCCTCCATCGAGGGAACAATGGCCAAGCGATATAGCTGATCCACCCAAGTTTTGTGCTTTGGATGTTCTTCTAAGGTATTGATTCCGATACTCACCCCCAATGCCATTTCTGCCACATCAAGGTAGTGCTTGGGATTCCAGCTTTCATAGCTCAATGCCTCATCCAACAGCTCAACGATCTTATCGGCATACTTTTGTTGATGGGTAAATTGATAGGCATAGCTGAGGTGAAAAATGTATTTTTCGAAGGTACTACAGGTATTGAGCAACCGTCGGCCAGTCATCTTTTTTTCGGGTACAGGGAGGTTACACAATTGATCTGCGGTATGGATCAAATGTTGATGAAACTGTTGATAAAGTTCATCCTGCCCGACGAGTTTTTCGATTTTATCAATCCTGTCTTTGGTGAAAAATAACTGTTGAGCACGGACTGATCCGATCGTCAGGCCAAATATTAAGACGAATAAAAAATACTTCAACTTCATGGCTAAAAAATGTTTAAGACAATGTCTTACATTTTCCATGGTATTTTGTGCATGAACCTACCTAAAAGGAGGACATTTGTAAGGGGAAGAGGCATTTTGATGTAGAGACTTTCTATTAAATAGGAAGGTGATAGATCTGCAACCCCATCGAATATTATGATTGAAATAACACTCAAGAGTGCAAGAATCTATGAGTTGATACAATTTATTTTGTGGCAAGTTTAGAGAAAATTTCCTTTCTTCTAAGTCTAATTTACAAAAATTAAAAGCCAAAAATCAGACAACACAGGTTTCCCACTTAATGAATTAGTCGATCATTTTTTCTATCTTTTTCATGGTTAAATGCAAAATATAAGCGTGTAAATTTGTAAAAATCAGGATGAATAGTAGTTTTAGTGTTGGACTGACCCGCGGAGGTTAATTTAAACGTTGTGAATGAAAGCATAACCGTCTATTGACGTGCGACATTCATATACTAAACATTGTTAGTAATGCTAAGAATTATGAATCGAATAATTATTATATCATTGTTACTTATATTTCAGACATTTACGGAAGCATTGGCTCAGAAAAAAATGCAAGTAAAATATGAAGTTGGAATAGCGCATACAGATTATGAATTAATTAACCCTCAAAACAATGTTCAAATTTTAAATAATAATCACGCTATATATGGGGTCAACCTATCATATGAATTGATTTATAACATACACGTGGAAACAGGTGTTTATAGCAAATATTACGGAGCAGATTTCTATTCAAATTCACCAGACACCACTAACTTAATTTTAGGAGTTGATAGAATTCAGATTCCAATCCGTTTAGTTTACAAGAAAAATATTTTATCAGAAAGATTCTATCTTTCGCTATTTACAGGGAGCTCTATTTTGATTGGTCATTCTCAAAGCAGTTTTATGTTTTTGTCTGATAATGAATATAAATCCATTGGAAATAAGCCGAAAAGAACTTTTGGGTTGGTTGAAATAGGTTTGGGAATGGAATATGAAATTTTCAGTAACTTTTCGCTTGGATTTAATATACGGTCATTCTTTGGGTTAAAACAGAACATCTATATTCAATACGATAATATTAATTCTGATAATTCAATAACAAATTATGACATTAAATCCAATGGGAGCTTTCAAGCATATACGGTCGCTGTTGGATATAAATTTGGAAAAAAAGCACATACCACGAATAAATAAAATTTAGAGGGATCATGAGGACCAACTAAGTATTCTCGGTTAAATGATACTTCTGAGTGCAGGGAATATCCAAGTTTAGTGGTTTTCACATAATTATCCATTCACAAAAAAAGACCCAACAAAATGCTGGGTCTCCGAACTTTTTATGCTTATCGTATTAATTATTGTTTCACGAATCGATGAACCTGTGAGGATCCATCGGAATGAATGATCGTCAATAAATATATTCCCGATGGCATCGCCGATAGGTCAATTTGCTTTTGTACATGTCCATTCATCGTTTGGTTCAAGACCAACTGCCCACTGATGCTGTTCACCCGAATGCCTGTAAAGACTTTCTGCGTTTTGATCGTCAGGCTCCCATTGGTTGGATTTGGGTAAATTGAAACCGAATACTTTCCATCCACATCCGTTGGGACTTCTGGTTCAGGTTCAACCACAGTCACCGTCAGGGTATCTGTCAATTGCTTGTCCATATTTGCAGCGGCAATGATTTGAGCTGTTCCCAGTCCAATGGCTTTAAGCATGCCATTTTCATCAATAACAGCCACTTCTTCGTCTGAACTTGTCCAAACGGCAGTCGGGTCTTCCACCACTACGGGCAGCACTCTTGCGAAAATTGCCGTGCTGTCACCGAGCGTCAATTCGATCTCTTTCTCTCCTTCGATGGAAATCGATTCCGCCTTTACTCCTGCAAAAGCGATATCATCCACCAAGATGTCCATTCTCGAATTATTGCCTACATCGGGCATGATGATGAATTGCTTCACCTTTGTCAACGATTTGCTGTCATCCCCTGCGAAGGTCATGGCTGCAATGGGAAATTCGATGGTGATCCATTCGTTTGGTCTGACGTTCGGTGTATCGACCGTACCCTCGAGGCTTCGTAATTCCTGTTCCTCTTCTTGTCCTTCTACCGTACCATATTCCACAATTTTTAACAGGCAACGCTCCATGTATTCAGTCGTTTTGACTTTCATGGTTACTTTTGCTGCTCGGCCTAAATCATATGCATTTTTCACCTGAATACCGAAACCTGCGCCTGCGTTATTCCCTGTGCGATTGAACTCAAAAACCTTTTTGGATGGGTTGGCTTCAGTAGAATCGTTGTCAATGATGTTATAGTTAAAATTCGGTTTACCATTATCAAGCGTATCCTGTGGATCATTCCAACCAAAAGAACCATACCCACTTACCCAGTCGAGTTTGATGTTTTCAAAATCAAGTACGACGCGGGTGTCATTTTCCTCCTCACATACGGCATTGGGGTCCTGTCTGAATTTAAAATCATCAAAATACATGTCATAACCTCCAGCTGCATCTTCGGGATTGGTGAAGATCACAAAGGATTTCATCAACCCATTCGCTGGGACAGGGAGACTAACCCTCGTCCATGTGGTAGCAGGTTCGACGGTAATTCTTTCTTCAATTTTATTCCCTGAAAAGGTTTCCATGGAATAAAGGACATCTGTTAAATCCTCTCCATAATACAGGAAGGTCAGTTCATTGTGTTCACACATTGAAAATGGCTCGTAGTTAGGTGATGAAAATCCAAATAATTTCCACTCACCATCGGCCTTGGTAACCTTCAATACTTTGTCCGATGTATTCAAACCCTCTTTCAGGGGGTTTTCTGCGGCTACATCCACGGCTGCATTGGTGGTGAAGATCTCTACGGCTTCATTTTGTGGGCCTTCATCATAAACGGGAATGTATTCGTCAAAATCCGCCACTACCGTGTAGGCAGCGGCATTAACCTTTACCGATAATGCGGCTGTGGCTTCTTCGTTATTGTTAGAAACGGCATGCACGGTAGTTGTCCCTTCTTTCAAAGCGACAATAAATTCGCCATCAACACCTACTATGGTTTCATCTTCCGACTCCCAGTGCCAAGTTTTATCCGTTGCATCTTCAGGAAGAATCTCTACATAAAACTTGCGGCGGGCACCTTCCAAAACTTCCAGTTGGTCTTCATCGAAATCAATTCGGATACTTGATACTGGGCGCTCTTTCAGATCGATGTTTTCTACGTCAAAAGTAGAAGCAACTGAGCCATCCAATGTCTTACAGGTAATGGTCGCGGTACCATTTCCGACTGCTGCAAGGCGACCAAATTGATCCACGGCCATCACTTCAGGGTTTGAACTTTCCCATTTCAGCGCTGCGATGGTTGCCTTTTTATTGTCAATTTCTACGCCTACAACAGCGGTCTCATTGAAATACTCAAAAGTGTGATCGGTATTCGTTAGCGTAATGTTTCCTACTTTCTGAGCGGCGGTTGCATTACTAAATTGGCGACCATTGGCTACGCCATAAGCAATCGCGGCATAGACTGTATTTTGGTGAAGTGTATTCTCCGAACTTAAAGGAGTAAATACATTGTTCACCTTTCGCTCGTGTCCAGGCCAGTTATCAACGATTGGTGTCAATGAAAAATTAAACCAATGCGAAGACCATGGGCCCTGTCCGCCTTGACGCTCGATTCCATCGTTCATGGTCCACTTTTGACCATCTACTCCTGCTCTGTCCTTATCCATATAAGTCCATGGTCCGTAAGGAATCCAACCAGGGTAAACGCCCCAGTTATCGGTAATTCTACGACCGTCCAGGTTGAATGCTTTGGTCATTGGACGAGGTCCCACGCCAGTCATCCAGGTAGTGTGGCTTGGATTCGTACCCAGGAAATAACTGGTAGTGTTATCGACCACATCCAAATAGGATTTATCTCCTGTATATCCGTAAGCAATGATATTTTCAAATACCCACGGTGTTGTTCCTTGCCCAACCAACATAGGAAAATCGAATAATCCACCCCAACGACAAGCGCGACGCTCAGCAGATACTGCCCCAAGGTTGTTGGCGGTTGATCTCATTGTTCCTTCCAGAGCAGTTTTCAATTGCTCGTCGACATTAAAATTATCTGCCAACAAATAGGAATATACTGCCCATCGTTGGTCTTCTGACAAAATCGTTGCGCCTTTCATACGATTTAATCCTTCGATGGCCTCGGCGTGATATTTGGCTTTGCCTGTCAAGCGGAACAAATTCACCGCTGCATAAGTGCGGTAGGTATATAAATCGGACAGCTCTGGGTTCTTTCCTTCGGGCTGATTTTTAGCAGCATGAGCCCAGTCCCAGCTTTCTTCTGCCTCTTTGATCAAATCCACATCATCGCGACTCATTTGGTCAAAGTCCACATTATCCAACATCTCAATAGGGAATTTTTGAGGATCGCGACCTAATTTTTTCAAAATCATCGCCAGCTGTGCTGCTTCACCTGCATATATATAGGTCATGAAGGCATCTGCTTCCGTAACCGCATAAAAGCGCTCATCTTGCCATGAAGGCTTTCCTTCATCTTCAGGATTACCTGCACCTTCACGGTGGGTAAAAGGATCGGGAGCTACACGCGCACCACCAAGACCGCCATCAGAATAGCCCTGTGCTGTGGTTTCTTTTCTTAAGCGGTAGTTGAATTTAATCAACCATGAGGCCTCATCAACAATATCAGGAATACCATTGCCGCTTTCAGGCAAATCCATTTCATCATCACCAAACATCTGAGGTAAATGTTCATAAGTCGCCATCAACAACATCGGTACGCGCTGATGCGAATAATAGCCGTCCCAGTCACCTGCGTCATGATACCAACCTGCGACATTCAACACATTGCCCTTGGCTTTGGCGATAACTTCATCACGGGCATCACCACCATCCTGACTTGTCCATTTGGCAAAAGGAACTTTGGAATATAAAATTTTATCTTTGAAACTGATTCCTCCTTCTCCTTGAACCATTGGGTTTTGGGTAGCTGGTCGGACATAAGGTGTTTTGATACCATCTCCGTTAATGTCGTATGCTTCTTCAATTCGGATACCTGAACGCTGGTGGTACAGCGCACGCATCGTTGCTCGATAAGCGGCCAACACAGGGTCATCACCGATTTTGAAAGGGAATGAACAACCCATGCCTTCGACTGATACCACATATTCACCTGGAGAACTCAGACCCGAAAAGTCGGCATCATAGACCTCAGCCCCCAAAAAGTTTTGGTTTGGGGTGTCCTGTTGCTGAGCGGTTTCTGGATTGTCCTTGCTCTTTCTGAAACTCAGGGTTCCTTCATAGGCAACAGCACCGTCCTGTGTATTCACTACCTCAAATTTCTTACCGTCATAATCGGTCAAATCGATTCCGCCCAGGGTACCTGCCCAGTGGTAGATATAGGCAAATTTTTGCTCATCAGGTCGGTAACCAAGGGTGTTTACGTGTACCGATTCAGAACGCAGTTGATGGGTGTTGAAAGTGAATGTTTGCTCGGGAGCATCAATGTTTTCGAGTGCCGAAAGGTTCAGGGTATAAGTTTTTCCTTCTTCAAATGTCTGATCAAATTTCAAATATACCCAGTGCTCGGTGATCCAGGGTTCTGTTCGTGGGTCAAAAGCTCCTCCGGCCCATTCCATTCCTGTATAAGTAAAGTGGTCTGCTTTGGCCTTTCGCCCAACTTCAATGGGTTGTAAATTATTGAAATTACCATCATCAGAGCTGCTAATGGTATAAGAGGTGGCAAGGTCGGCAAGCTCAATGTTTAATGCCGTTTTGTCGAGATCAAAGTTATTTTTGGTTTCTCGATCATAAAGGACCTCCCCCTCACTTAAATGCACCATTAAGATGTTTTGGGTAACAGGAGTAACGTACATAACTTTTTGTGCCATGGACTTACTGAAAGTCCCTATTAAAAAAAATAGAATGGCAAAAACTGTAAACCTACAATTTCTCATCGCAATATTGATTAATTAAAAAATGTTCCCTACAAATGTGTATAAGAAGGGTTGGAAAGATGTGGATTTTTCACAGGATAAAGTGAATAATTGTCCCTAAGGTAATCCTGAATGATGCTCAGGGTCGTGCTATGCCTGAATTTATTGTCACAAAAAATTCCATCTACCTTCATGCAGGAGGCGCAGAGCGATGAGCCCCATTTAGGAGCTACTGGTTGTTAAATTTATTTATCAAAAGCCATAGTCAAATCTACTATCGGTAAATATATGGCAATAAAAAAAACACAACCTATATTAAAGTTGTGTTTTATAGTAAGCCTGTATATATCCTGACTTATTCAAAATATGCAGCTTTCCCCCAAAAGTCTGCATTAAAGTAGAATACAAAATAGTCCAAATAATGACTATGTATTTTCCACCATTACTTCAAATGAATCATTTACGATTAATGATATTACAAAACAAACCTATAAATGCTGCCCGAAGGATCAAAAATCATCAGGATAAGGCCATAAATCATTTGGAACTAACAAAATCTCACGAAATTGTCAATGATCTCAACAGCAACCTCATCGCAAAGTAACTAAAACCTTCCCTGCAAGAAATAATCATTTGTTAGACAGTATATAGAGGAATAAATATTAAAGCCTATTTTGTTGGTCTCAATTTTACGCTTTAAATGCAGGGTTGCACTGCCTTCCTTGATTTTCAACTTATTGGCCAAAGATTCACTTGCGGTAATTGCCCATATTTTTTGATCTCCATTCATGGGTTTAATGGTATATTGTTCAAGTAAAATCTTAAAAAGCGATTGATTTTCGAGATCGATATCCATGAATCCCTCCAAATAAATATTCGGCAGATAGGTAACTTCCAGCAACAAGGGTTTACCTTTTATTTCCCTGATTCGCTCGAACCGGATACAACCAGCAGTAACCTCTTGTTCGCTTAATGGAAACCAAAAATTGGTAGGCCATTGTTTCAATGCAGGGCGCTCTATAAGTTTGGTATACATTTCCTCCGGAGCAAAACTTGAGCTTGTTCCCTCCAAAGAAAGAATCCCAATCCCTTTTTTCACCGCCTGCACAATACTCCCTTTGCCGTGTTGTTTCTTGATCAAGCCGTCATGTTCAAGGCTCGTCAGTGCTTTACGAACGGTCGCTCTTGTAGTGCTGAAATCACTGCAGAGCTGATTCTCAGATGGCAACAAATCCCCTGCCGCATAATCTTCCGTTTCAATTCGTTGCTTTAGCTTTATATATAAGTCTTTATAAATGGGTGTCTTCATAATATGTTGCTCAGGTATTCTTTCCCAATGGTTATTGGTGCTTACCTCAAAGGTTAAAAGTTTATACAAAAATACCAAACTAACTTGTGTACACAAGTTGTCATTCCTATATTTATCCTATCATCATTTTTTAAATAACATCAGCTATGGCTTTAGTAAGTTTGCGTGAAATAGTACAAGATGCCTATCAAAGGCAATATGCAGTGGGCGCATTTAATGTGGTAAATTTAGATTTTTTAGAAGCGATTGTTAATGCCGCTGAAGAAAAGCAATCCCCTGTGATCTTGAATATTGCAGAGGTGCATTTTCCCTTTGTAACAGTCGAACATATTGTACCGGCGATAAAAGCGGTATGTGAAAAATCAAAGATCCCATTTGCCCTTAACCTGGATCATGGATTAACTTTTGAGGCCATTATGCGAGCTGTTCGAAATGGATTTACCTCCGTGATGTTTGATGGCAGTCATTTAAGTTTTGAAGAAAACATCCGACAAACACAGAAGGTAGTGGAAATCTGCCATGCCGTTGGTGTATCCGTAGAGGGAGAACTTGGGGCTATTGGAGGTGAAGAAGGAGGAGGGCTTATCGGAGAGGCCAACCCTGATTTGTTTACCAATCCGGATTTGGCAGCTCAATATGTGGAACAAACAGGCATTGATGCTTTGGCGGTAGGTATTGGGAACGTACACGGAAAATACAAAGGAGCGCCTAATTTGGATTTTGCCCGATTAGGACAAATCAGGGAGCTGGTTAAGATACCGTTGGTACTTCATGGAGGCTCTGGCATCAGTACACCAGATTTCCAGCGAGCGATCGGTATGGGTATCAGCAAGATTAATTTCTTTACGGGAATGTCTCAAGTGGCACTTGAAACCACCGCCTCTTCGCTCCAAAAGACAGGAACAAAATACAATGACTATCCATTGATGCTGAATGAAATTAAGGGGGGAATTACGAAGGTAGTAGGTGAACAAATGGATATTTTTATGTCAACCAATAAAGCATAATTTTTATGAAACGTTCGACAATTAATAACGCAATTAAAAGCGCTACGACATTTTTTGAATCCAATGGTTGGGTGTTGCCGCATAATGCCCAATGGGATGTTACTGATTTTGGTTTGGGAGATTTTCAGGATTGCGGTTTGGTGTTGGTGAATTTGGCGGAGGAAGAAGAATATTGTGAAAAGCTGATGTATGCGCAACAAAATCAGGTAACGCCAATGCATTGCCATGCTCAAAAAAAAGAAGACATCATCGTTCGAACAGGTGTAATGGCCATCGAGATTTGGAAAGGAGTTCCAGGTAAAAACACCAGTGAAATTGAGGTAAAAATCACAGGTGAATATCAAAAAATCAGGTCAGGAGATATTGTTGAATTAAAGGCGGGAGAAAGGGTAACCCTTACCCCTGGTTTATACCATAAATTCTGGCCCACGACTGCCGAATGTATCATTGGAGAGGTTTCGACAGCCAATGATGATGTGAACGACAACTTTTTCACCAACCCAGATATCGGTCGATATTCGGAAATCGAAGAAGATGAGCAACCATTGGTTTCACTCCTAAGCGATCATTGATATGGCAAAAAGTGGAATCACGGCCGCAGGTAATTGGATCGTTGATAAGACCAAGGTAATCGACGACTTTCCGCCGCAGGATGGCCTGGCCAATATTTTATATGAAACTGCGGCGAACGGTGGGTCGCCTTATAATATTCTAAAAGACCTCTATCATTTGGGGGCTGAATTTCCATTACAGGCTATTGGCACTATTGGCAATGATGATGCGGGTCAGTTTATTTTAGAGGACTGTGCGCGACATGCTATTGATGGCCAATACCTGAAAACCGTTACTGAAACTGGTACATCTTTCACCGATGTGATGACCTCGAAGGCAACCGGTCGTAGGACATTCTTTCATTACCGTGGGGCAAATGCCGTTTTGGATCGTGAACACTTTCCAGTAGATCGATTGGACTGTAAAATTTTCCATTTGGGCTATTTGTTGTTGCTGGATAAATTAGATCAGATTGATTCGAAGGGAAAAACGGGGGCTTCCAGAATCCTTGATGCTGTTCAGCAAAAAGGAATAAAAACGGCAGTAGATATTGTCAGTGAAAATTCTGATCGCTTTCAGCAGGTGGTCAAACCATCCCTTCCTTTTATTGACTATCTGTTTGTCAATGAATATGAGGCCAGCAAGATCACCGGAATCGATGCCGACCCAGCACAGGTGGATTCACTTTTTACTGCTGCTGAAGCATTGATCGAAAGTGGAGTGAAGGAGGTCGTCTTCCTACATGCCTCAGATGGTGCAATAGCGCTAACCAAAGATGGAAAGCGGGTTATACAAGGTCGGATTCAGTATCCAAAAGAATTGATCAAAGGTGCTTCAGGGGCAGGCGATGCTTTCGCTGCCGGAGTGCTGTTTGGTTTGCATGAAGGTTTTTCGATAGAAAAATGTCTCCAATTGGGCGTAGGGGCTGCCGCTTCCTCCCTGAGTGAGCCAACTTGTTCAGACAGTGTGGTGAAGGCGCAGGAGGCTATGGCTTTAGGAGAGAAATATGATTACCTTAAATGGTAGCCTACTGTCATCATTTTTCGGACCCATTATACGTATGGCCGCGAAATGTATTCTTCCTATTTTTACTGCGCCTTGATGTATAAACTTAATGTATAAAATAGAGAACTGGTGACGACTCTTTTCACCCGCAAAAATAAAATTGATGATACCGATCACAAGACCCTACTAAGCTTGTGGTCGGTCAATCAATACACTAATCGCATCGTGTATTGACAATCTTCGCATGAAGATTTTGCTGCTTAATACCCTTGAGTTGGTTTCATTACTGCCAGTAAAACTGATTCGATACAGCTGTATTTTTTGCCGGAAGAGTCATACATCTTCACATATTGGTTGAGTTGATGGTCAAAAAATTGCGCCAGTTTCATCACTTCCACCCCACCTTCAGGATTCCACGGCCGCCCTGGCCGATAAAAATCATCTCCCGACTCCCAACGTTCACGGTCAAAAGCCACCTGAGAGTTTACCCATTGCGGGTACACCTTCTCTTTTTTCATATACGGAATCAGCAATTCTACTGACTTTTGGATTGTACCACCCTCTTGATTCTCCCACGAATAATAGCCTTGTCCTTTTTTCCCCATTGCCAAAAGCGTTGAAAGAATCGGTTTGAGACCACCACAATGATAGCTCAGGGCGTCTCGGTGGCGTAGATCAATAGTGGTACTGTCGCCAAAGAAATTACGGTTGATGTAATCTTCTACTCCATCGGCAACAAACTGCTGGTATTGCTGATCCGCGAGGAGTTGATTGCTTAAAGCCACAATTTTTATCCTTTTACTTCTCCAATTGCCTCTTTCCCCTTGAAAGCCTGCCTTGATACTTGTATCAGTTAACTTCACCAGCCATTTTTTGATGATGTCCTGCTGATTTTTGTTAGCAAAATTCACCAGAAGAGGTAAAGCCGTCAGCATGGGCGTCAATTTATTTTCATTGATAGGGTTACCTGTTGGCACATACGCCTGAACCCAAGCCAACGATAAACTAAGGGCTTTTTTCGCATAATTTGATTTGCCAGTGGCCGCATATGCATAAGTGAGTTGCTGTATGCTTTCCATTTGTTTCAACTGCTTAATCGTCTGGATACGCTCGGGATTGCTACTGATCAAACCCTCATAGTTGATGATCACCAGAGGTACAGCATCTTCCTGGAGTCGAGTATTGGCCTGCGAAATTATTGAATCAAAAAACCGCTTGGCTTCTTCATCATTTTTCAGAAGCTGCTGAAGGTGTTTACAATCATGGGCGGTTAAGGGAATGCTGGTTTTCAAATTCAGCTTGGCAGGAAACACAGGCCTGGAATAGCCAAAGAAAAGGCTAAAAATAAAGATTTTAATGATCGGTTGCATCTTGTCTTTTTTGAATAAAAAAGCCCCAAACATAGAAATGGGGCTTTTATTAAAGTGATCAATTTACTTATAATTTGGGGATTGAACCAACACCCCACCACTTTTATCTATTTCCTGTTGTGGAACAGGATAAAAAGCCCTGCCTTCAATAAACCGCGGTTCTCCGTCAATTTTAGAAACAATGGTATTTAAATCTCCCCACCGGCGTAAATCATTATAGCGGTGTCCCTCGAAACACAACTCCTTACGTCGTTCATCTTTTAGCACCTGCATCAAGGATTTGCCACCGTCCACCAATTGCTGAGTACTTTGGTGAGGCTTCACCTCTTGATCAATTGGGCTGTAAAAAGCACGGCCGCGGACCATGTCAATGTACTGCATTGCTTCAGCATCATTACTGCCAATCAAGGATTCGGCATACATCAGATAAATATCGGCCAAACGCATGATAGGAAAGCTTTCGTCATTACCATTGGGGTTATTTGCTTTGGAAGTCAGTCCTTTGGCGATTACAGGGTCTTCACTTGTAGAGACCACATAATCTCCCGCTTCCCCTCCAATAATTCTCGGGTTTCGATAATATAAGGTATCGCCTTTTTGGCGGATAAATGCTTTTAGTCGGAAATCATTGGGTTCAAAAGTCTCAATCAAATCTTCGGTTGGACGAAGATTTTGATATCCTCCAATTTTGTCTGGGTCATTACCATCCTGAACCATGGACTCCAAATATACATTTCGCTGCGTCCCTTCAGAAGAATGTAGCCCGTCATCAAACCAAAACAAGGCACCACCCACTTTATGATCATAAAGCACTTCAAAGAGATTTTCTGGACTAAAACGGTTATTTACATTCATTATATCTTCGGTATTTTGCATCAACTGAAAGCCACCATTGTCAATAATATCCTTAAACAAAGGCTGTGCTTTCTGTGGTTCACCAAAAAATAGGTGTGATTTGGCCAACAACCCTTTTGCAAACCAAATGGTAACCCTTCCTTGTTCCTCATTTTCTTTACCATTATAACTTTTCGGTAAAGCGTTTTCTGCAATAATTTCTTCCAACTCCGCCTGGAGATAAGCCAAAATTTCCTGTCTTTCCAATTGAGGAACAGCAAATAAATCCATATTATTTTCATCCCGGAATGGAACATAATCCCACTGCATGATCAGGGTAAAATAATAGTTGGCCCTGAGCAGTTTTGCTTCTGCCTTTGCCCTATCCACCAATGCCTGATTGGTGATCGTGGTAGGTACTTCCTTAATCACCGTATTGGCCCGGCGAATTCCCTTGTATAAGGACGACCAGATCCCACGAAATTCTTTACTGTCCTCGCGGAAGTTAAAATTATAATTTCCTGCAAGATCATCCTCTGTTTCAATAGTAAAAACATCATTGGTCAACAATTCACGTTGACGCCAATAATTATTGGCATACAAACGGACATCAGCCATATTTGAATAACTGGCGGACAACATCCGCATCAGGTCAAGGTCGGTCTGGAAGTAAGTATCCTTATCGATTAAGGTGGTATTTTTTACATCCAGAAAATCATCGCAGGAACTAATCAATGTCCCTGCAAATATCATTAAAAAATATATTTTTAGATTATTCATATTCCTTAAATTATTGCGGTTCATTAAAAATTCATCTGTACTCCAGCGGTATAAACTCGTGGTGTTGGTCGGGCATTGTATCCTTGCTCAATTGAGGCTCCGGAAGAAGATCCGGAATCCCACACATCAGGATTATAGCCAATATAATTGGTAAAAATATAGGCGTTTGAGATGGCGACATAGGTACGCAATCGGGTGATGGTATTTGACCGGATCAGGTTACTGAAATTATAACCCAACTGAATATTTTGAATATTCAGATAAGTACCGTTCTGTATATGTCTATCTGAAAATCGGTTAGATGCTGAAGAGGCGTTAATACTCGGATAGGCTGCATTTGGATTTTCTTCACTCCAGGTATTGCCCACCAACTCCTTCAATCTATTTTCTTTCTTATTGGTTAATGTAAAATTATAAAGGTTTTGATTGAACACTTTATAGCCTGCTTTCCCCTCCAGTAAAACACTAAGGTCAAACCCTTTATATTGGGCACTGAAATTCATTCCAAAATAATATTTTGGGATGGAACTCCCCAAATTCACGCGGTCATCATCAGATATCTCTCCATTACCACTAACATCCACAAAACGAACATCCCCCGCTTTCGCTGTTGGCTCAAGATCATTATCGCCTTGATCAGCATCATACAAACCATTGGTAGTGTAACCATAAAAATACCACATGCTCTGATCGACCTCAAGGCGCTGATACCCATCCCCTGACATAACAGGTGTATAGCGGCCATCCACCTCTACCAATTCTGTCGCCTTATTGGAAACATAAGTAAAGTTACCTCCGATAGAATAAGTGAATTCCCCTTCGAAATTGTCATAATTGAGCCCTAACTCAATCCCTTGATTTTGAATTGACCCA
The DNA here is from genome assembly GCF_036492425.1 of Persicobacter psychrovividus. Lineage (NCBI taxonomy): Bacteria > Pseudomonadati > Bacteroidota > Cytophagia > Cytophagales > Persicobacteraceae > Persicobacter > Persicobacter psychrovividus. The sequence continues at coordinate 122,663 of NZ_AP025294.1, read as the reverse complement.
ACATTTCGCAAGCCATTTCCAATATAGTCGCCATCCACATCTGTACCTGTTCCAATATCAGCCATTTGCTGAACTTCAAGGATCATATCTCGTGAGGTTTTCTGAAAGACTTCTCCCGTAAAACGGAGTTTATTGTCGTAAAATCCGGCGTCAATCCCCAGGTTCAGCTGTTCGCTGGTCTCCCAGCGGAGGTCTTCGGCAGGCAAGCCTGCTACAATATGTGCCGTAGTATTTGGATTATCAGCGCCACCGGCCCATGGGTAATTGATATTCGGCCACATCGATGCCACAAAACGATCTGTTAAACTTAAATCACGACCTACCTCACCATAACCAAGGCGTAATTTCAAATTGTTGATGAGGGCATTATCCTTCAAAAATGCTTCTTCTGAAATGGTCCACCCTGCCGATAGCGACCTGAACACACCCGCTCTGTTCTCAGGCTTAAACTGTGAGCTGGCATCCAAACGAATGGATCCATTAAGGGTATATTTGGCATCGTAGGTATAAATAAATCTGGCAAAGCCGGATAACATTCTTTTGGTGAATTTGTCTGCCCCATAAGTTTGCTTCGTCCCTCCAACGATGGATTCCAGTCCGTCTCGGTTACCATCTGCTGTTGCAAAGGTGAAAGATGTTTGTTCGTTTTGCACAACCCCACCAGCGGTAATTACCACATCATGTTTGTCTGCAAAGGTCTTTTTATAAGTCAAATAATTATCCCAAAAAAGCCCCAAAAACTTGGAGTAGTTTTCTGAATACCTGGACGCTACCGAAGCATACAATGCCGTACCCTGATCCATCTGAGGGTTTTTTGTCTGCTGAAAACTGCTGGAAAATGTACCGTTCAAATTGGTTTTGAATGTCAGTCCGTCGATTAATTCAACCTCTGCCCACAAACTCAGGCTGGTACCTACTGACTGTTGTTCTTTTTCTTTAATTGTCATGGTATATACAGGATTGGCCGTATTCACCGCTCCGGTAATATTGTTCGCAGGAACACCATAACCGTGACTCAATACATTTGCAGGGTCATAAAGTGGAATCTGAGGTGCTATTTGATAAACAGATGAAGGATCTCCCTGCTCAGGGGTCTGCTGCCGGTTCGACAGGTTAAACATGACCGTTTCTCCCATTCTAAATCGACCTCTTTTCATATCCGACTTAACGTTCAGATTATACCGCTGATAACCAGTATTGATTTGCATGCCCTGCTGATCGGTATAGCCCATTGAAACGCGGTAATTACCGCTCTCGCCTCCGCCTTGTGCTGAAAAATTGTATCTTGAAATAGGCGCAGGCTTGAAAACCTCCTCTGCCCAACGGGTGTTGGTGGTAATGCTCTCATCTCTCACCCAACGATTTTGTCTAATGGTCCCGTTTTTTACAAAAAGCTCATCCGCATAGGCTTTGTATTCATCAATATCCATTGCGTCATAGATATTCATGGGTGTTTGTATGCCGTATTCAGCTGAGAAATTGAACTTTGCCTCACCTTTCTTGCCACTTTTAGTAGTAATAATTACCACCCCATTGGCTCCGCGGTTACCATAAATGGCCGCCGATGCAGCATCCTTCAATACATTTAATGATTCAATATCATTAGGGTCGATATTCAACATTGAATCCGTCAATACTCCATCAATGACATATAAAGGGTCTGATTTACCCGAAACGGTTCCCACCCCACGAATGCGCACTTTAATACCACCGCCTGGGGTGGTTGAATTACTCACCTGAACCCCTGCCATACGGCCCTGCATTGCTTGTGCAGCATTAGCAGTAGGAATTTTTTGCAGTTGTTCGGACTTCACCATACCGATAGACCCAGTGATATCCCGTTCTTTTTGCTCTCCATATCCTATAACTACTACCGTTTCCAGCTCTTTGACATTCGGAGCCATGTTCACATCAATCACCGATTGGTTTCCAACCTTTACTTCCTGGGCATTGTAGCCGATGAAAGAAAAAACAAGGACCTCATCAGGTGTGGCAGCAATAGAAAATTTACCGTTTATATCCGTAACCGTTCCGATGGTTGGTTTGGATTTCAGCGTGATATTCACCCCGGGTAAGGTTGCACCGTCATTTTCTGTTACGGTTCCGCTGACCATCTTTTGAGCGAAAAGCTGACCGCTCATTGCCATTAGCACCCACAAAAAAAATAAACCAAACCGCAGGCGCGGTTTTTTAGTATTATTGCATCTCATATCAATAATGGAATTTGTAGTAGATAGAAAAAATAGGGAGTCGTTGAAAAATTATTATATCAAAGTTTCATATATAAATTTGATATTTATCATCATATAACTTCCATATATAATTTAAAAAAAGCCACCTTAATAGGTAGCTTTTCTATTCATGTTGTAATTATTTATTCATCTCAAATGAAAATGACTGCGTTTCAACATTGAAAGTCAAATGCAAGCCCTTTTCAGCACTGCCTGGGTATTTCACACGGCACCCACCTGTGTTAGGTAACATTTCGCCTTCATCATTCTCCTCTAATGGGGCATTGGTACAGGAATCAATAACTTCATTAGCGCCCTCACCATCTATTGAAAAAGACTTTACATACCACTTTCCAGCATATGTAGCATATATTTCCTCTTTTTCTTCTGCACTCTCTGGCTCAGGACCATTACCCCAATCCACATTATAAGTCCCATCGCTTTCTCCCCAAACGCCTTCAGCATTATACACTACTTTGAAGTTGTAATCTTCCAGGTGTTCATTTGGTGTTTCCGACCATGGGTTATATGCCCAAATGTCTGCTTCCCAAATCGCAGGATTTTCCTCTGATTGCGTCATTGCAACACCTTTACTCCAAGGGCTTTCAGGAGGGCCATCCGGTGTGGTATTGACCACTCCAATCATCCAGAGAATTTTTTTGTTACCCGCAGCATCTTTATGATCCCAGTTGAAGTCAATACAGGTTACTTGATCGACTACCTCAATATCATACGTCTTTTTATCTGCATGAACGTTTACCGCCGCTACTTTACTTGCTTCATTTTTCACCATGATAGCGTCCCAATCTTCGCCACATTCCTCTCCTTTTACCTGAAGATCACCAGAAAGCTCTTCTCCCTTATCTGCCATTGCTCCAAAAGTAAAGGCGCCGTCTTCAGTAGAAAAAGAAAATTCCGAATCACCACTCTCGCCTAAAAGCACACGCTTGTCAAATTCGCCTAAATCGGCCCCTTCATTCATAAGGATTTTAGTGTCACCTTTCATTAAAAGAAAGGTTTCCGGCGAACTTACATTACACTCCTCAACGGGTGGAACAGGTGGCTTATCAGGCTCATCAGTCTCTGTAGCACAAGCTGATAAAAATACAATTGGCAGAGCGAAAGCAAATGCTTTCAAGGTCATTGTGTTAAATACTTTCATCTTAAAAATAAGTATAGTAAAAAAATTAATTTCGAATTAACGGTGGCTGCTATGAGCTGGTTTGTTAATCATTTGATAGTTCCAAGTTGGTGCCTGAACAAAAATTTAAGGTGGATTAACCTTCAATTATTAGTGGAATTTTATTCCATAAACAGCTCAAACAGCCTATCAGGGGCATCTCATTCCTTTCTAAACATTTCTCCTCTTTTAAAAGGATCATTTATCAACTTCTTCTATTTCATTCCTTTGAAATACTTATTCTTTGTCCGAACGCTACGATAAAATAAACTTTGTGAGATTACTCATCATCTACTCAGACTGACGATCTTGTTGATGCTGTGAACTCATCCGCCTCACGCACCATAAAAAAAGGTCGAGGTTAAATACCCCGACCTGACTATAATTTATTACGACTAACTATTATTTTTCTATTTTGGTCTGTCTTATCAATATCCTTCAGAAAATAATTTGGAGAGACCAAAGCCGTCAACATTGATAATGACCAATTTTATCTGAGCTTTTTAATTTTCCTAAAACATGAAAGTTAAAATACAAGGCAGAACACGAATAACTCAAATATTCAACACGGCCACGGCATCCTTCCACTTTACCATTTGCTTAACCACTAAGTCATAGGTGCTATCCAGGGAAGAATGGTTTTCCACCGATAATTTTATGTTAAATAAACCTTGGTGATTCTGTGGAATCTTCACTCGCAAGCGTGGCCCTACCGTATTTTCGTATGGTTTTACGGCGATACCATTCCAATATTGTTGCTGACATTCTTCCCCAAAGCAAACCGTAACGGTCATATTCAGGCCGTCAAACTGCTGCTGACCATCGTTGAGCATCCACAAATCCATTTCCATCCATTCGCCTGCATCATAAGAGAAACGCTGGAATTGTGCACTGGCCAAAACCGGGCGAAGAGCGTCTTTGATGCTGTAGAATGCGGGCTTGATCTGATTGTCATAATCAACAATAGAATTGTTGGCCGCTGTTGGCCAAGGTTCATTGAAACACCAATTCAGGGCCATGCTACAATATGGCTGTTTCTGACGTGCTGTTTCAAAAATACACTGATACCCAATCTTTTGCAGCTGCTGGCCACGCGCTACCAGCGTAGATAAATCTTCACTTTTACCGAAATATTTTTCGATGATGTGTGCATTTAACCACGTTTGCTCGGTCCATGCGCCGTAGGCGTGATGGGCTTTCCAAGCCTCGGTTGGCCTTGGAGGAAATTGTTCCTCTACAGGAATGATCTTTTGGATGGTATTTTCGAAAGCCGGAGACGGCATTCCAAATTCTGAGTAAGCGGTACAATCTGCCGAGAACATCCACTCGAAAACATCCTGCTGGGTGTCTTCATCGAAGAAAGCATAATGCCCATGCCCCATTCCCATTACTGGAGCCGTAGGCAAAAACGGTGTATTTGGATCATGCTCAAAACAAATGCTATTCAATAGGCGCAAAGCATGCGACTGATCAGTCATGCCCGACCAGCTGTTGAACAACTCATTTCCCCCACACCAAAGAACGGTTGAGGCAAATTGCTTCAGTCGCTTAACAATCGCTGTAGCCTCAGATTTCAATACCTTCAGGTATTGTTTTTCGTTGGGGTGATCGTTACAAGCCAATGGGAATTCCTGCCAAACCAACATTCCTTTCTCATCACAATAATGATGGAAAGCGTCTTTATTGACGATTCCTCCGCCCCAAACACGCAAAATGTTCATATTCGCCTCCAATGCCAAATCAATCAATTCATGGTAACGGGCATCGGTGATGGTCCCCGGGAAAATCTCAGGATTTACCCAATTGGTTCCTTTCAGAAAGATTTTTTGCCCGTTCAATTCCATCTGTACCGGAGGACAACTGCGGGATTTTGGGAACGTATTGGTACGCTCATAAGCGCCTTCGTTCATTACCAAGGCCACCTGACGGAAAGCTACTTTGCGGCTGATCTGCTGCTCGGTCTCCAGGTCGGTCAATACAAAATCATACTGGAATGCCTCACCATGGCCAACACACCACCACAATTTAAGATCGGTTAGCTCGAAGTTGGTATAATAACCTTTGAATGGTAACTCTTTGACACATTTGTCTTGGTCCATCACCTGCAGCAAATATGATCCACCAACCAAATTTCCACCCCAGAAATCAAGCTCAAGATTTACCTTTGCAGCATGTTGCTCTAAATTCAGATCATAATCAACAACCATGCTTTTGACCGCTTGTGACGCTGTAACGATACAAACCGCCTCATCCCAAATCCCCGAAGGAACCAATCGTGGGTGCCAATCCCATCCGTAACTCACGGCAGGCTTGGCTGAAAGGACTGCCTGTGTACGGTCATAGGAGTTGTGATGCGATTTTGGAATAGGAAAAACCACCACCTTCAACAGGTTATTTTCTTTCTTCAGGTAGGGTGTCAGCAAAACCTTGACCTCACTAAACATACCAATATGGTGAGTAAGCAAATGATCATTAAGGTAAATTTCACACTCATAATCAATGCCTTTGGCCTGAAAATAAACGGCCTGACCTTCGATTGATGTTGGGATATCCAAAGCCGTTTGGTAAGTCCAATAGCAATCTTCCATCCATACCCATTGCTTGTAATTATCCGCAAAATGATAATCAGCATAGTCATTTGCTCGCGCCCAATCCAATTGCGCATTGCCTGGAACATTCCCTTCTACCCAAGCGGATGGCATCTGCTCTTTTTCAGCATGATGCCCCAGCGTCCAGTTCATTTCTATATTTTTCATTCGTTATTATTTCAAAGTTCTTGATCAAATTAAATAGACTTCCTATAAATATTTGATCCAAGCGAGACGCTTGAACCAAATGTCATATTCTTAAAATAATCTGTGTAAATCTGTGGACAAATCAACACCTCACATACTTACCTATCTATTTTTCCAGTTCCTTCAATCGGTAATAAGTATAAAGCGGATAAGCATGCGCATGAGCATTGTAAGGCATGTTATAGGCATGTCCCTGCGTTTCAGAAATCGAACTGTTGATATAATCTGATGCGGTCCATTGCCCCAACCAAAAATCTGGGAAGGCCTGCCCGATATGCTGGAGGCTCATTCGGTCAAAAAGTTCCCAAGCCAAGTTTAAATCCACCTGCGCCACACCGATAACATACTGGGCATAAGGAGCAAACCAAAAGGCGCCATTCTCCCCACAGCCGTCTTTACAATAATGTTCCTTTACAAATGGCAAAGGTCCTTCCATCAGTCGCCCACCCGCTTTTTCGGGGAACACCAATCGCTCATTGACCACCTCAATCATTTTCGCCTTCCGCTCAACATCCAAATATGGAATCTGCAAACCAAAGGCCTGTGGCCACATATAAACTTCCTCATTCCCGATCGGCTGATCCACCCAATAGAAACGCTTGAAAAACGAAGCTCCCCCAAGGTCCTTCCTTATATTTTCATACAAAACCGTCGCCTGCGTTTGGGCAATGGATTTCAGCATATCAATCTGATAGGTATATTCATCAGCGGGCTTCAAGGAGGAAAGATTTTGAACAAATTGCTGATACATCACAATGGCCATGGTCGTATTTAAATGCGATTCTGACTTTTCATACATTCGGTTGAAAGGCTCATTGGCCAACACAAAGTGAAGGTCATCATTCCAATCCGAATTCAGCAATCGCACCAAACCTCGTGGCCCCAGGCCTATTTCATCACGAAGAAACAAAACCATTTTTTCGATATGATCGAGCACCGTCCCTTCGGCTTTGCTTTCCAAAGGATAATAAGGAAGCACCTCATACAAAAATTCGCTATCGCCCGTAATGCGCAAATATTCATTGATCGCATGCAATAAAAACAATTGATTATCAGACTGTATGTAAACATCATCGGTCTGATAACCAAATCCTTTCTCCATAATCGGCACCTGCCCTCTTGCGTTTTCTTTTTTTAACGCATAGCGCAAAGCAGACTTGGCCACCGTTGGGTTATAATAACACATCGGCAATAAATGCTGAAGATGATCTCTGACACTCGCATGCAGCCCCCACAAAAAATCATACTGACTGCCCTGTGGCGTTTTGGTTTCCTGAAAATAGCGTGAATATTGGGATAGAGCCTCTAAAGTGTGCGCATGCCATAACAGCTCGGATCGTCGCTCATTATCTGTTTCAAATGTAGGAAGTACCTGTTGCCATTGGTCAGCCACGGGCGTTTTTTCTTCACAGAATGCTTTCCATTCAGCTTTATAATCCTCCTCAAAACTGAATCCTAATTGATAACTGAAAGACTGCACTCCTCCCCCTTTCAAATTCACTTCATGAATGGCTTGAAGACTATTTCCTGCTGCATCCACATTATGTTCAATAGAGGCTTTATCTTTTGACCCCATAAAAAGCACAGGCGGAAATCCTTCATATTCAGCGATGCTATTTTTGTCTTTCCACAAAAAGGGTTCACGTGGATTTGTTTCGAATTCAACCGCACAAAAATCACTGTTATTGTCCTTTTGTCTTGCTTTATAATCGACCTTTTTTGGCCAATTCTGCTGATAATTCATTTCATAATCAGCAATAATCACATCGGTAAGCAGGAATTGATGCGCTTGTGGATTATCATTCTTAATCTCAATATCCACCTGCATGATTGACTGCCCCCCCGTTACGGACAGCGACGGTCTAATGGTTATTTTTTTGGTAATTACAATTCCTGAAAAAGCATACTCCCAAATCACATATCCAACCCCACAACGGAAATTACGCTGAACTTGAACCGTATCCTGGTAGATGTCTGTCAGGTCTATTTTCTGCCCATCCCATTCAACAAACAGGTGATTCGCCCCACTGTTATCTTGCTTTCCTTGATTGAGCCTTCCCCACGAACGCTCACCGGTGATCAGCTGATATTTCCCACTGACGTGTGGTAATAGTAATAACCTATAATTCCCCAAAAGAAAATAAGGATCCTCGGTTTGTGAGGTATCGGCACGCTCCAACGCCATCGGAAAAGGAAGCGGGCCGGTATATTCCACTACAGGAAAAAAATCATCATCCAAAAGCCACTGGCTTACTGTTGTATCATGTGTTATCATACCCGTCTATATTTGTTATAAATAAACAGCTTAGACTTGATATTTAAAAAACATAAAATAAAATTATACCCATTTGGCAAAATATTTTCCAGACCATTTCACCACTGATAAATATACACTTCAAATGGCCATTTATCCTCTTCAAAGCGACACAATCTAACGAGATTATTGAATAAGGCATTAGGGCACTCCTTTGTCTTCAGTGATCAAGGATATTTTTTATATAGAATTTATGCGATATTTCATTACTTATTTTTCAATTATTTTGCTTCTGATTAGCTGTAGTCAAGAACGGCGCACAGCTCAGAGCCCAACATTTTCTACTCAGAAAGCCAAACAGGCCATTGCTCAGTGTGCTCTGCAATATGAGGGGATGGTTAAACAAATGCCTCCAGCGCAATTTCCAAGATCATTTGAAGGAGGAAAAATGATCAATAGCGACAAATTTTGGTGGTGCAGTGGTTTTTATCCTGGAACATTGTGGTATTTGTATGAGGCCACTAAGGACGAAAAGTGGAAAGCTTTGGCTACCGCTAAAACCCTTGAACTGGACTCCGTCAAAAATGAAACACGACACCATGACCTTGGCTTTATGCTCTTTTGCAGTTATGGCAACGCCTACAAAATCACGAAGAACGAAAAATTTCTCGAACCCTTGATCACCGGCGCCTATACTTTAGCCAAACGTTTCAATCCTAATGTGGGGGCCATAAAATCATGGGATTGGGATGGCCGCAGGGGGTGGAAATATCCTGTGATCATTGATAATATGATGAATTTGGAATTGCTTACGTGGGTTGGAGAACGAGAGGGGCAATCCTCTTCCTTATTGAAAATCGCCAACGAACATGCACAAACGACGATCAAACATCACTTCCGACAAGATTACAGTTCTTACCATGTGATTGATTATAATCCTGAAAACGGATCGGTTTTGCACAAAAATACTGCACAAGGGCTGAGTGATGAAAGCAGTTGGGCACGGGGGCAGGCTTGGGGCCTTTATGGCTACACGATGATGTACCGTTACACCAAAAATCGGGTGTATTTGGAGCAGGCCAAACACATTGCCGGCTTTATCCTATCCAACCCGAACTACCCTGCCGATGGCGTTCCTTATTGGGATTTCAATGATCCCAAAATCCCAAATACCTACCGGGATGCTTCAGCGGGTGCGGTAATGGCTTCAGCTTTTATTGACTTGTCACAATTTACCAAAGATGAGACATTAGGCAAGCAATATTTTGATCAGGCGAGTACAATTTTAAACACCCTCAGCAGCAATCAATATTTGGCTAAAGTAGGTGAAAATGGTCATTTCTTATTGAAACACAGTGTGGGTAATCTACCAAGAAATTCGGAAGTAGATACGCCGTTGTCTTATGCCGATTACTACTATGTTGAGGCATTAGTGAAATATTTGGAGACACAAAAAGCGATTTAAATTGTCGGTATAATTTGAAGTTTTAATGCTTGTTGCCCCAGGTTCGGTTGGAATCTGAGGCATTTTTTTGCTTATGATTATCTTATAAATGTTGGAGGATTATAAGCCATGATTACCTTGATTTACAGGATTACCTTGATTTTTTATTTTATTAGAATTACTGATCTGTGAGCAAGGATCAAATACAGCTCATCCCAAAAATCTGTGAAATCTGCGTAATCCGTGGACAAACCAAACCCCCTTTGTATTTTTCATGAGGTGCTTATTTTTGTGCCTAACGGTACGGACGTTGCATGCAACGTCCCTACGGCAACAGGACAAACCAATACCCCGTCTCATTTTTGGTTTAAAAAAAACACTGATCCAAGCCAGACGCCTGAACCAGTGTTTTCTAAAAATTATTTCATCACCACCAAGACTTCCATCTGATCGGCCAACAATTCATTAGGAATCAGACTTCCTTCGATGCGTTGATCTCCGATGAGGATATGGCTTACGCCGCTGCAATTTCCGTTAGGATTTTGCACCTTGATATTGATCTTTTTGTCTCTGAACAAACGGCTACATTCGAAGCCATCCCAGCTTGACGGGATACATGGATTCACTTCCAAACCTTCCAATTGAGGGCGAACACCCAAAATATGTTGCGTAGCAGAGAAGTACAACCAAGTAGCTGCACCCGAAAGCCACGGCACACGAGAGGCACCAAAGCGAGGACTGTGCTTAGAGTGTGTCGATTGACAAACCACATAAGGCTCAATCTGACGAACTTCCGCCTGGTCGTTATAAGAGGCCGGGCTGGTCGCTTTGAAATATTCATAAGCCTGATCGCCATTACCTACCATCGCTTCAGCCATGATTCCCCATCCTTGAGTATGGTTGAAAATACCTGCATTTTCTTTCATACCAGGGTTCATCAAAGTGGCGCGAACCACGCGGTAGTCGGTCTTCACGAAAGGAGGCGTACAAACCATGATTCCGTGATCGGTCGCCAATTGCTTTCTTACAGCAACCAATACTTGCTCGGCGCGTGTTCCTTGAGCGTACTCACTGATCACTGACCATGCTTGTGGGTTCAAGAAGATTTTTCCTTCTTCGGCTTCGTTGGTTCCGAACTTCATGCCGTCATCACGGAAAGCACGCAAGAACCACTCACCATCCCAGGCGTGATCTTCAATATTTTTATCAATAATGGCCAACTGCTCCGCTGCCCATGATTGTTCGGTCTCTTGATTAAGCATTTGGGCGATTTCGCCATATACCTTCAAGGCGTAACGCAATTGGAAAGCAACAAAAACGGTCTCTCCTTTTTGTCCCAATTCCAAACAGTCATTCCAATCGGCCAACAATCCACATGGCAAACCATGCGCTCCCAGACGATCCAAGTTGAACTCAATCGCTCTTCTTAAGTGACCAAAAACTGTTGCAGAACCTTGATCGGCAAAAGGAATTTCCAATTGGTAGAAATCAACATCGCCTGTTTCACGAACATACAATGGCACGGCATTGAACAACCACATCGCATCATCCGAACGGTATTCCTCGGCTTTTGGTGCCGACATTTCACCAGGGAAATGCGCGTAAGGCTTCACCACTGGAATCGCGCCACCATTGGCTACCTGACCAGAAAGCATCAAAATCAAACGCTCACGAACTTCAGAAGGAATCAAAGCGGCAGTACCCATCACATCCTGAACCGAATCACGGTACCCCAAGCCATCACGCTCACCATTATAAATCAAGGATGCTGCACGCGACCAGAAATAAGTGATCAAACAGTTGTAAGGGCTCCACGTATTGATCATGCTATCAAAAGAAGCGTCTGGAGTTTTCACCCAAAGGCTTTCAATTTTGCGGTGCCAGTTGTTTTTTACTTCCTCAAAAGCGGCTTTGGCTTTCTCAACCGTATCGAAAGTAGCAAGGGCTTCCGCACCTTCTTTTTCTGCTGAACCTACGCCCATCAATACGACGAATTCTTTCTCTTCACCAGGCTGCAATTCTACTGGAACCTGAAATACCCCACAACCATTATCACCTGCCGCTTCGGTATTTCCACATTCTCCACGCTCTACCACCAATGGGTTGGCGTAAGTGCGGTATGGCCCGATAAATGCTTCACGATCGGTATCAAAACCTTTGACCAAAGCTCCAGAAACCCCCATAAAGGTGTGTCTTCCTTGATCTTTCTCTTCGAAGTTTTCAGGTAGTGAAGGCAAATTGACATTTGTTCCGTGGTCAATCAAATTACCTTTGGCAGTCATCTTGACCGTATATTGGGTGTACTGCAAGTTTACCTGGTCATCTTGTGCATTCCAGTTACCAGCGTACTCCACATAGGTGAACAATGACATTTTGCGGAAACGATCGCTGTCGTTTTTCACTTTTACAATCCAACACTCATAATGCTTCCCCTCCGGAACAAAATAAGTAACCTCACTATTGATGCCTGAATATTCAGCAGCGATTTTGGTATATCCCGTTCCATGACGACACACACTTTTGAACTGATCCACTGGCTTACCAACAGGCTGCCAGCTATTTGACCAGAAATCTTTATTTTCATGATCGTGCAAGTAAATATATCTACCTGGCTGATCCATCGGAATGGAATTAAATCTCAATCGTATAAAACGGCCCTGTGCTGCAGACTTAAAAAAGCTGTAACCGCCCGCATGGTTGGTGATAACCGATCCGAAATCCGTTGAACCCAAATAATTGGTCCACGATCGAGGAGTTTCGGGATTTGTAATCACATACTCTTTATTCTCATCATCAAAAAATCCGAATCTCATAACTATTTGTAAAGGAGTGAAAAATTAGTGCTTAAAATAACAGATACTTGTGTAGATAGATTACATGTTTGTTGCTGTAAGGGCTGACCTATGTGTCTGCCCAAAATCAAATGATTAGGATACACAAGTAGGTGCATCCACAATGTCATTAAGTTAAGCGCATTATCCTGTAGAGACGTTATTTTTAACGTCTAATTGAATGGTGATTTTATAGGTTTCCTCTTAGATTTATTCATATTGTTACGTGAGTCGTTAAGAATAACGCCTCTACGAGCATTTCAAATTTAGACCTGTGTCCCTCAAAATCCTTAACTTAATGACATTGGGTGCATACATACAGCTTTAAAAATAGTGTTTAGTGTAAAAGCTGTCAATTATGGTTTTACCACACCTATAATACAAAAATTGTATCTGCTACTTTAGTAAGTAAATTTATTTTATAAAAAGAGAAAGATGACTATTTATTTATTAGAAACAGCCATCATTTCCCTTTACCTATTATTGTACGTTTTTACTAAAGAATGACTTATAACCTTTTAGCTCAACGGTAACCTCTTGCACGTTATCCGAAGCTGGGCCAACCATAATCCTGAAGGTTCCATCTTCAACATCAAAGTTCATTTTGTCATTCCAATATTTAAGGTCATCAAGCGTCAAAGTGAACTTCACTTCTTTCTGCTCTCCTTTTTTCAAAGAAAAACGCTCGAAGCCTTTAAGCTCTTTGACAGGTCTTGCTACTGAAGCAGCAATGTCTCTGATATAAAGCTGAGTAATCTCATCGGTATCATAGTTACCCGTATTTTTCACCGTGCAGCTAACCTCCAAAGTGTCCTCAGGACCGAAAGTGGTTTTGTTTACTTTCAAAGGACCGTACTCAAATTTAGAGTAAGTCAATCCATGACCAAAAGCGAACAATGGCTCATTCGGTACATCTGACCAAGAATTCAATCCCCATCGTTTGTCTTTAGGATCCAATTTCGGACGACCAGAGCTCAACTTGTTATAGTAAATCGGCACCTGACCCAAAGCATATGGCAAGGTCATTGGCAATTTGGCACTTGGTGATTTTTTACCGAAGACCAAATTAGCGATTGCTTCACCGGCCATTGTTCCTGGTTGCCAGCAGTATAGCAAAGCAGGGATTTTGTCAATCACAGAAGTCAATACCATCGGGCGACCCGCCATGACCAACACAGCGAAAGGCTTGTTCAAAGCGGCGATTCTTTCGATCAATTCTTCTTGATTTCCTGGCAAAGTGATGTCTGCACGAGAACCACACTCGCCAGAGTTATAGCCTTGCTCACCCAATGCCAAAACGATGAAGTCTGATTTTTTAGCGATTTCAACTGCCTCATCCATCAAAGCATCCGGGCATTTACCCCAAGCCTCACATGCTTGACTGAAGATAATTTCTTGATCTTTAGCCTTAACATCTTTGAATCCTTGGTCAAGCATAATGGCATCTTCTGGCTTAGAAAAGCCGGTCCAGTTACCAATCAAATCCTTGAACTCTCTTGAATTCACCAATGGCCCCATCAAAGCGATTTTCTTCGCTTTTTTAGTGATTGGAAGCGTTTGATTTTCATTCTTCAACAATACCATTGACTCTTCCGCCAATTCCAAAGAAGCCTGTTTGTGTGCTTTGGTAAATATTTCTTTTTTGAATCTTTTTTTGTTGAAATACTGATAAGGATGATCGAACAATCCCATTTTGTATTTATAGATCAAGATCTTTCTTACCGAAGCATCAATGTCTTTTTCGTCAATGTATCCTTCTTTTACCAATTCAGGCAAATACTCCATATATACATTGGCCCAAAGGTCAGTATCCGATCCAGCCGTAAAAGCTTTATAAGCTGCTTCTTTTTTGTTGGCAGCATAACCATGAGGAATCAACTCATAGATCGAGTTGGCATCCGAAACCATGAAACCTTTGAATTTCCATTCTTTTCTCAATACCTGCTTCAACAAAAACTCATTGGCTGTTGCTGGAATACCGTTGATCGCATTGAAACCATTCATCATACAAGCGATACCCTCTTCTTGAGCCGCTTTGAACGGTGGCAAGTAAATTTCTCTTAGCGTACGCTCTGAAACCTCGGTAGAGTTGTATTCTTGTCCACCTTCGGCACGACCATAAGCAGCAAAGTGCTTGGCAGTCGCCATCATCGTATTTGGCTTTGAAAGGTCGTCGCCCTGAATACCACGCACACGAGCACGGGCAATCTGCGATACCAAATAAGGGTCTTCGCCCCCACCTTCCATCACACGTCCCCAACGAGGGTCACGGGCAATATCCAACATCGGAGTGAAGTTCCACATCAAACCGGCAGCAGTCGCCTCAACGGCAGCAATGCGCTCGGCATTTTGTATTTTTTTCATATCCCATGAAGAGGCCTGACCGATTGGTGCCGGGAAGATCGTACGGTAACCGTGGATCACATCTGCTCCGTAAAGCATCGGAATTCCAAGGCGAGAACTGTCCACAGCCAACTCTTGCCATTTCCTCATTTGATCCAAATTGGTATATGGGGTCAATGCACCCACTTCACCTCTTTTAATCGCCTCATTCAGGTCGATATTCTGTTCGTAAATGTCGGTTGAGTAATTGCCTTTTAGCTGGTTAAGCTGCCCCACTTTTTCTCTTAGGGTCATCTTCTTCAACAAAGCATCTACTTTCTGCTCGATTTGCTGGTCATTCAATGCAGGCTGCGCGAAAGTGGCCAAACTGCAAAACATAAAAAATACAATCGAGAGATTGATTTTGTAATTAGTATCCATAAAAAATATCCGTGTTAATGGTTACAAAAAAAGCACTTTACCCCCGACCAAACGTGGATAAAATGCTTGAATATTTGCACAAATGTTTGGAGAGCAGCCGTCGACCTGCACAGTAACTGTCCAAATATATTATTCAGCATATCGGACAGCCCTTTCTTAGACTAAATATAAAATCGTATTTAGATGGTCTTGCTGAACTTCAAGGATCAACCATCTCCCTAAGGTTAAAAAGCCCTCCTTCCCAAAACTATTCTTTATTTGCTACACCTGAATAGTCCATTTGATACGCTAAATGTCAATCGAAAAATTACCCTGATTATCTGAAAGATGTCTGTTGATGTATGTTAACAAAGCAAGGGAGCATCACCGTCAGACCAAAAAAAGGCATTTGATGAATAGTGGAAAACGATCTCATCCCAAGCCGTCATCCACCTAATTCATATGTCTATTTAAAGAAGGAAAATATAGCTGATGGAGTGGTGAAAAACACATGCTTAACATATTCTCCCAAGCCTTGATCATATAATAGCTCTTTGATCTTAGGATATAAATAAGTCAATCCGGGTTGTCCTCCATAAGATTTCCAATAGGCATTTTTAGCCATATCCATCCCGACGACAATTTGATCGGGATAAGACTCAATCAAACTGATCAACTGATCGGCAGAATGATTTTGATCTCCCTTCCACCTGAAAAAACTGTCATACTCCAAACTTACCCCAAGGTCCAGGATCCGGCGATGCTCATCCAAATCCAAATTACGATCTACATGCGATAAAACCACATGCCGTAAGTTGGCCCCCATTTCCTTGAACTTTTTGGCTTGCTCAAATGCCTGCTTGCCAAAATTGGTGTGGGTTAATATAGGAGCGCCCGTTTCCAGATGTGCATCCACCACCGATTCAAAAACCATATTTTGATGCTTGGTAAATCGATCGTCTCCGGTGGCGAGTTTAATCAAGCCTGCTTTGTGGTCTGTTCGCTGAACAATCGGACTGCTATAATCAAAGGCATCCATACCAATCGTAATATCATCCACAAACAGCTGGGTCATTTCCTTTTGGCTGATTTTATAACGCCAGTGATTTTTAGGGTAATATTGTTCCAAATGTATACCGGTCGGGATGATCATATGCACCCCTGTTTGTCGGCTTATTTTGGCTGATAAAATTGGATTACGACCCGCATTTGCTGGCATGGTATCGACGACCGTTTGTCCGCCCATCTTTTTAAAATCCATTAATTCCTTACTGATCTTTTGCTCATCATTGAGCAGAAATTCCGGATGACCGGCCGTCACGAACCCTTCATCAATCACAATATGCTCATGAGAATAGGTCAAACCAATTTGTGCTTTATCAATGTCCCCGAGGATCGTTCTTACCTTAGCTTTCATTACTCAATTTATTTTTTGACCACGAATTTCTTTCCATTTGAGCCCTCTCCTGCGGCATTTCCAAAACGGCGCCCAACTTCAGCAAACGGTTGGACAAATCAGCCTTATTGATTCCCCAAGCGTCGGTATCCTGATCCAGAGAAAGCACAGCAGCCTGTCCTGCGGCTTGGCCCATCGACATGGTCTGCGCCATTGATCGACAAGAAGCATGCGCTTGGTGCGTAGCCGAAAAACAGCGACCTACCACCCAATCCATCTCACTTTTTTCAGGAACAATACAACCGTAAGGAACCCCATATACCCCGTAATCAGGTACATATTTCCAATAAGTTTCGGCGCCTCCGTCCGGTGTGCTGCGATGATCTTCCACCGGTGCCCCACAAATCAAAATCTGATCTTCGAATTGTCTGCGCTGATTAAAATCATCCATACTCAGTCGATATTTTCCATACACCCGACGAGTCTCCCGCACGCCAATCTGTGTCGAAAGACCGATGATCTTTGCATTCTCATAACCAGCGACCATATCCCGGAAAAAAGCCTCGAAAACAAAGGCCTGTCGGCGCCCTTCAATCTCGGCCGAGCTCATGCTTTGCGGATCCAAAGGATCATGACCCGCCACCTTTACGGCTACGGTAGATACACAACCGAACACATTCATCTCATGTGCGGAGCCTTCTTTTCGCGGCAGCGGATGTCGGCCACTTTCAACGGCCACCTGCATTTGCTCTTTAAGCATCTTCTTGCCTCCTGCTTTCTCAAATTTATCCAAATCTACATTGGCCATCCGAAAAGTAGTCGTTAGGCTTTGGGCAGCTTCCTTTTCGCCGGCCTTTTCATAAGCGTGCCCCTTCCAATGACAATAATCGGCATCGCCCGTTGCATCGATAACCCGCTTGGCAATCACTTCAAAAATACCAATGCCCTTATGAAAAAACAGACATTTTTGCTGCTCACCATACGGCTCAATCCCGACCAAAGTACTATGGTAAATCACTTCCACACCATGAGCCATAAACATTTCGTCCCACACGCTTTTTAGCCGTTCAGGATTATAATTTACGCCCGTACCCGCTCCATAGGTGTTCGGGCGCAAAAAGACCTCCCCACTTTTATTCAGTCGATTAACCACCCAATCAGGAATCCCGCCAACAATCTTGCGGGCATTTTCTCCTGGGGTAAAAAAGCCGTAAAAAGTGTCCAACATTTGGGTTGAAGTGCCTCCGGCAAAACCCAAACGCTCAATCAGCATCACTTTGTATTTGGACTGAGCAGCCGATATAGCAGCGACGGCCCCGGCGGAACCACTACCGATCACCAGTACGTCTGCCAACTTACTCATGGCCGTATTTGCCTTCAAATTATACAACGGCTTCATCGGCTCCAATATTTTGATATTGTTTAGCAATCAATCGGGCATGTTGGTCGTAGGCTGCCTCAAAAAGTTCGGTCGCCCGCTGCTGTCCTACAATTTTGCCGCTGCTGAGTACTTTTGGCGATTTGCCCATCTGATGTAACAGTGCGGCCGTTTCGGCTTTTATACAATTGATTAAGGCCACCCCGCCCAAGGTACTACCCGGAGCGACCGGCGTATCAAGGCCCTCAATATGGATCATCGCATCGCCCAAAGGAGCACCCGTATCTAAAATATAGTCTGCAAAGTCGGTCAATTTCTTTCCTCGAGCATCTTTGGAGTCTGATCCTTCCAAATGATCCGATGACACCAAAGCAACGACCTTCAAACCTTTGGCTTTGAAGCCTTCGGCCATTTCGATCGGTGCAATGTTGCAGCCACTTGAGGAAATCACTAAAGCTGTATCTTGATCTGAAAGGTCGAAATTACGCAAAATACGGTCGGCCAAACCCGGTACATTTTCCAAAAACATAGCTTGTCGCTGACCATTGGCGCCCACGACCAAATTATGAAATGAAAGGGAAAGTTCAACGATTGGGTTGAAGCCCGGAAATGAACCATAACGAGGCCACATTTCTTCGACCATCATGCGGGAGTGGCCCGAGCCGAAAAGGTGGACCATATGATCCGAAGCGATCGTTTGAGCGAACAATTTCGCTACCTCTTTTATAACCTCAGACTGCCCGGCAACCACCTGACGGATACGGTCCATTTGATCAAGGTATTTTTCTGTATAACACATTATTTTTCTTGTTAGGTATATGTATGAATTTGGGTAAAAACAAACGGTCAATCACTGACCGCAGCATTTATAATTTTTGGCTGATGGTGCTGATTTGTTGATGCGCAAAAAGGGCCGCACCGATAGCGCCTGCGAAGTCATCAAAGCCCGCAGCAACAATTGGCGTACTTTTTCCATTGGTGCGCCATTCATATTGATCCATCATCTTTTGAAGGGGCGCAAAAAGGTCCTCTTTGGCAAGGGTCAATCCACCAGCAAGTACCACCACTTCGGGGGCAAAAGCATTAATCAGGCCGCTAATACCCACCGAAAGCGACTCCATCATTTTGAGCCAAAGCAATTGCCCAAACGGGTCGCCCGAGCGATAAGCCTGAAGGATCTGAAGATTATCATCAAAGCGCCCATTGCTGCGCTCTTTGGCAGAAAAATTACCCACATGCCACTCCAAACTGCCCGGCATATTGGTCATCGTTTGCCCTAAGTTCATTTGCAAGGCCGTATGCCCCAAATGCCCGGCACGTTGCTGCGCACCCTGATGCAGTTGCCCATTCAGGATAAGTCCGCCTCCTACCCCGGTGCCCAGGGTCAATAATAAAAGGTGTTGATATTTGGTTGCGAAATGACATTCATATTCGGCAATCGTGGCCGCATGTGCATCGTTGAGCACTGTAAATTCTTCATTACCAAAGATCGACTGCCAATCAAAATCGACAATACCCGCTAATCGCTCGGGCAGGCATACGATGCGGTCATTCTGTTGATTGACCAAACCCGGTGCTGCGATACCCACCGACTCGATATTATACTTTTTCCTGGCGTTCCTGTTGATCTGTTCGACCACCGACGCCCATTTGGATGTTGTTGGATGTTTAGATTGATGGATAATTTGACGCTGTTGATCCAAAATGATCGACTTGATATTCGTCCCGCCAATATCTATTCCATGAAGATATTCCATAAACTGAATCGTTTAAATATGGATAAAAAATAACCCCTCAACCGCTCAGCACCGACCCGAAAAAAATTTATTTTAGTTGCCCTTCGGACAAACACCAACCCCCATCAACGGCCAAAACCTGCCCGGTCATGAAGTTGTTTTCTGACGAAAGGAACATCAACACCGCCTGATCCAAATCCGAAGCAAGCCCCATTCGTCCCCCTTCTAAAGGTTGTTTTGTTTTTATAAAATCCTGTATTTGCTCATCTTCCTTCGCCCTTTTGGCCATGGGGGTTTCGACCAATGCAGGCGCAACCACATTCACCTGTATGCCCTCTTTGGCATAATGAGCAGCGATACTTTTGCTAAATCCAATGATCGCTGATTTGGTCGCCGCATAGGCATGGGTGGTGAAATATTCCGGGCTGGGCGAAAAGCCTAAAACTGAACCCATGTTCAGGATCTTACCCCGGATGCCGTGTTTCAAAAAATAGCGGATCATCGCCCGATTCGATAACATCATACTGGTCAAATTCAGCTCAAAAGTCTTGTTCCACCCTTCTATACTCATCTGATGCAATGGACCATCCCCAAAAGAACGTCCACTGCCCCCAGCAACATGGTATAAACCATCGCTACGCCCCCAGACCTGATGCAAGTGTTCGATTGCCTGCTCGGTGGTTTCGGCCAAGCAAGCATCGCCTACAAAACCAATGCAATTTGCTCCTAAGGATTGTTGGGCCTGCTCGACAGTCTGTGCATTACGCCCGATGATCATCACTTTGGCGCCCTGTTTGATCAAAGCCGATGCGGCTGAAAAGCCCATTCCGGTGCTGCCGCCAACGATTAAATAATGGTTTGATTTTATCATTATACTGAAATTATAAAGTGTTCCGTCTTACAGAAAACAGTTGAAAACACCACCACCCCACGATCATTGGTCTGCAACATCCGATCCACACGCAGGATCGGAGCATCAGCAGCCACCCCTAAATCGGTTGCTAACTGTTGTGGACAAGCGATCGCCTGAAAGGATTGGGAAGCATTGACGATCTCGATGCCGAAATCCTGCTCCAAAAATTGAAACAGGGACTGTTGGGAAAAATCGGGAATGCCGGCGGTGAGCTCCTCCAATCCCGCCACATACGTTTGTTCGATCAAAATTGCCTCCTGATCCATCCCCCGCTTACGCATAACGCCTAAGGCCGACTCAAATTCATTGGCCTCAGCAAAGAGGGCTTTCAGCTCGTCGGGGATCACCACAAAGCCCGAAGGCGATAGCAGCTCGGTCCACGGTTCAATATTTAGTTTCTTGGATAAATCACTAAAACCCTGCACCGAAAGTAGCCCGACCGTTTTGCGGTTACGAATGACCTTACTCCTTTTACCCCGATGCCGCACAATTAAGCCCTGATCCACCAACGTCTGTAAAGCACGGCGCACCGTCATTCTACTGCACTGATACTGTTCACACAGCTGCTTCTCAGGCGGTAGCTGGTCACCTACCTGATATTGCCCAGTAGTGACCTGCTTGGACAGGTCCTTTGCGATCAATTGACTATTGTACTTAATTACTTGCTCTGTCATAGTGTTAAAGTACAAAAGAAAAGTTGTCTATACAACTTTACAAACAATGATCCACTTTAAATGATCGATTGTTACCATATCAACAATTGGCCCCTTATCTAAAAATTTGGAAACCAAAAAAATAAATTTTGCGGATAATTTCATTTCATTGTTTGGGCACACTTATCACCACATCATTTTAGCGCCCCCCCCCCTTCAGGATAACATTTGTAAAAGCTTCCATAAGATTATGTGTTAACCAACCACTTCGACAGTAGACACTGACTAATCCCTCCTTTTAGTGCGTGTTAAAAAATAAAAATTAGCAATTTGATGATATATTTATAAAATACGCGCTACGCCTACCCCAGATTTATCGCCATATATGGCACAAAAAAAGCCAGCAGAGGAACTCTTGCTGGCTTTCAAAATCATTTTTTTAAATATTAATTCTCAGTACAGATATGTTCTGTATTTCGGTTACCTGGATTGTCTTTGTACCAATCCTGATTAGTGGTACCACCTGACTCAGCCCATGCTTTAAAGTTATTGTAAGCATTGGTAATATCGATTCCTTCGTTCACCACGCGGTAATCGTGGATGATGTTCAGCGCCCAAGGGTGCTTTCTGCTGTTTTGATAAAACTTGTCATTCAATGGGTTAGAGTCATCGTCAACGGTATTGAATATATTGCCGTTATGCAGCGCAGTTGGCTCATGATTGAACAAGTGTATTTCATGTGAGCGAACGCCATTTTGAAAGATGAACGGATTGTATGGGAAGTCCACCAAATCAAAATCATCCACATCCAATGGCTCCGTGAAAGTCACTAAAAGTTTGATCGCATTGCCTTCATTTTTCGGTAAACAAGAACCATACGATCCCGCTTTGGAAGACTGATCGTAAGGAATCAATACCACACGGCCATTGTGCCCCACTTCAATGCCTTTTCCATTAAGATTAATGTTACCTGAGGTTAAAGAATATCCAGATACCGAAGCAATTTTATCATCTGTTACTGCGGCAGGCAACATGACACCAAAGCCATTATCGAAGCTCGCTACTCTTGCTTTCTGAAGCACAGTAACTTCTATCTTTGTTGCCTTATTATTACCATTCATGAACAATTTAAATCTGAAGTTCACCACCAAATCATTGAAATCATAATCCCCTTTCGATGGCCACAAATCTTCAAAAGCGATACTTCCCCAGCCGAATTTACTTGGGCTTTCGAAGGTTCCACAAAGTGAAGGATCTTCAGGGAATTCATCCACACAGTCTATACAACCATCATTGTCGGTATCTACCTGAGGGCATTCATCCACTGTACAGGGGAAGGCGGAAAGGTCACTGATTTCTGCATCATATTTTTTCCGTAGAATGTAGCTTCCGTCACTTGGATCTAATTCCAACAGAGAGCCATTTACGGTTCCTAAATAAATGCGCTGATCCTGATCGATGGCCAATGAAGTGGTCCTGTAATCGAGGCTCTCTGCGCTTATTCGCTCGATTTTAATCGTATCCGTGGTAACATTAGGATCAAAATCAACAAATTTATACAAGCCCGCATGTGTACACATATAGGTTGTGCCGTCGAGCGCAATAGCGATATCGCCACCACCTGGACTAAAATCGCCAAAACCATCAAACACATAAGATTTTTTTGACTGTCCTGTGTTAGCATCGAGGATATGCATGATTTTATCATGTGCTACCCAAAGCTCATTTCTTCCGTGGTGATATTCCATTCGAGGGTAATCTCTACCGAATGGACTGCTCGTGGAAACCGTCGTCCAGGTGCCATCATCAATAGAATAGTATCTCAGGTGTTGGTTTCTGAAGCCTACATAAACGCGTTTGTTATATTTGTCCACCGCACAGGCCATTGATCCACCATCAGGCATTGGGTTCTGAATCACTGTTCTGGTGTAGTCCCCTTCATCTGTTGGGTCGATGTCAAACATCTGGCCGCCACCGTGATTGTAGGTTACTCCGTAAATTTTGGTTTCACAAGCCAAAATTCTTTGATTGGCGGTGAAGGTTACGATGCTTTGTGCTGCGATGTCTGTTTTTTGACTGACCTTTTCCCCATTGACTACCTTGTTGATCATCAATTCCTTGGCATAGGTAGGGACATTTAATTGAACTTCAATAGTGCCTTGATTAGCTGGCATAAAAGAACGGTTGATCACCTCTTCTTGTCCTTCAGTATTCAAAAAGGCTATTTCATAATAGGCATTCTGGGAGGGTGCCTCATCATTCAGGTCCAAGCTGATGGTCTGATTGGTTTTAAATTCAAAACCTTCAGGAATGACAATCCCCTCAAAACCTGCCACTTGGCTTGGATTGGGGTTAGGGTTGTCGTTGTTGGAAGTACAAGACCCAATGCTTACACCTAAAAGCAATAATACAATAAGTAAATTATTTCTCATCTTATAATAATGTATAGTTTATTTATAACTATAAGACCGAAATATAAAATAGATGTTCTTCTTTACTTGATGTGAAAAGTACAATACAAAAGCTAAAAAAAATCATTAAATAAGCAGTAAAGTAATGTTTCTTTCCCTTAAAGATCAAAATAAAGGGATGTTCAGTAGTTATTGCCCTCTACTTTCAAATAGTTTCTCACATCGAGGGTTCAGATAATCTCTACAGCATTTCTTAATTACCAAATCATTCACCTTAAATGAGCTGTCCATGGTACCCTTTTCAGTCGGTAGGTGGGGTGGTTTTTTGGCATTCATATTCACAAATAATATTATTTCAATGGCAATACTTACAGGTTATTACCGTATGGAAACCACCTGCCTGATCAACTATATACCAGGCATATTGCCAATTACCACGTATCCACCCCAACTTTCCTCCGAATCAATATTCCAAAGTAGTGCCATCAGCGGGAAACTTCACCTTTTCCGATAGCTGATTATCTGCCATTAACTGTCTAAATTTTGTTCTTGTCATTGGGCAATGATTCAATGCATCAAGGTGGTTGGCATAAACTTGATCGGGTGCATTTTGAACAAACGTGAGCAGATCAGCCTCATTCATCAACAATTTTCCTCCAACATCAAAGGCGGCGGAACCTGCGGCCAATACGGCAACTTTTGGTTGATATTCCTTCAGCACACGATCCACATCAGCGGTATAAACGGTATCAGCACTAAGGTACAGGCTATCTTGCTGATTAAATTCGATATGAAAACCGATCACATTTCCCATCAATTTAGCAATTAGTCCATAGCCGTGCACTGCGGGTATTCCCGTGATCTGCCCATCGCAGAAATCGGCGGTTTGCCAATAATCAAGCGTCTGAACCACATTCAGCCCTTTTTTCCGTAACTTACCTTCATCTCGTTGATTGCAGGTTACAGGAATTTTACGTCGAACTAAAAAATCTTCTCCTGCTTGATCAAGGTGATCAGGGTGCAAGTGCGTGATGAGCCCATGCGTTACTTTTTCCAACACAGCGGTATCCTGTGGCATTTCGACCAATGGATTTCTACGGATTTTATTTTTGATAAATGAGAAAGGAGGGATTTGCCCCTTCGGACCAAGCATCGGGTCAATTAAAATAAAATGTTCCTGATGCTCTAACACAAATGTGGCATTTCTTAAATGATGAATTTTCATGATGTAATAAGGATTAAGCGTTATTGAATAATTTCTAAACCGTTGCGCCAACGGATATAAAATGGATTGATCTGTTTCTCCACGCCAATGGTACTGCTTCTGCCATGTCCAGGGTGAATAATTAAATGTTCAGGCAAAGAATCGATGAGCCATAGAACCGAATCCCGCAATTGGTCCATATTACCCGATGGCCGATCCCATTTACCTACAGTTCCTTCAAATAGTGTATCGCCTGTGTAAAGATCATGTCCTATTCGGTAACAAACACTGCCTATGGTGTGGCCAGGGGTCAAATAGACGGATATTTCTTCATTACCCAAAGGAAAAACAGTAGATGAATTTATCGGTCTGATGTCAAGTTGATCGAATTGATACTTGGGTTTTTTACCAAAAAAATCAAAGCCGTTTTTACTATTATTCAGAAGGATACCCCACTCCTGCTCGTGAATGAAAATGGGCACCTCAAAGCAGTCCAGCGCTTCGATATGATCGATATGCCCATGCGTCAAAAGAACCCCTTTTACTTGATAGCCCTTCGCTGCAATGTAGGCCTGAATTTTTTCCTTCTGATAGCCAGGGTCAACGATATAGCAAGCCCCCTGCCGCGCGATCACATAACAATTTACAGGAATTTCCCCGTCAAGAGTAAGCTTTTCTACTGCGTTCATTTTTTTGATTTTTAATGATATCACAAAGAAAAGGCGTAAAAAACTGCCATGCCTTGATCCAAATCAAGAACTTAGGTACGCTTGCGAATTCTGCTCAATGTTTCAGGAGTCATGCGGAGGTAAGTGGCAATATGATAGAGCGGAATTTCCTGCAACCATTCGGGGTGATGCTCAAGTAAATCGAGGTAAAGTTCATCGGGTGTAAGGCTGAAATGCCGAAATGATTCCTGCTCTTTTTTCTCAATAATACTTTCAAAAATCTTGCTGATAAAATCATGTCCACAGGTGTATTTTTTTAGCAGCTCCGAAAACTGATCATACCTTAACTCTCGAACTTGTGCCTGCCGCAGTGTTTCAAGACATTTTTGAGTAGGGGTTTGTCTGGTTAAAGAGAAAAAATCATTAATAAATTGTGGCTGCACATAGAAACGGGTATTCATCTCCTTCCCATCTTTGGCATAGAATTCCCGAACAGTCCCCTGCTCCAAAAACAGGAGCCGGTCAGTTACCATCTCCTGATGCACAAGAAGATGTCCCTTCGGATAGGTTTTCAATTTAAATGAACGGGCAAACTCTTGAAGGCCATCTTGATTAAATGGATATTTTGTATTAAAAAATTCGAGTATCTTTGTATTCATATCAGTCCTTCATTTACAAAATTAATGCCTATATACTAAAGCCAATTTTAGTGTGTATTGTTACCATCAGTAAGATCGAGCGCACCATTTAGCCCACAAAAAAAGGTGCAATGAACGCTCGCTCACTGCACCTCAGTAACTTAAAATATCCTATAATTAATTCCCTCGTCGTACTTTACGAATAGCTCTTCGGCCAATTTTACCATATACAATCACATCTTTCAAATCAACCGCTGTAATTATACCGTCTTTTGTAATTTCTACCAGTGTATCGCAACTTCCGTCTCCATAATTAATGGTAAATACACCTTCCTTGGTGGTTACCTCTTCTACACCCGCAAGTGGAAATCTTACTTGATCCTCACAACTTCTGCTGAAAAATAATGGCTCGAGAATTTTAACACTGAAATCGGCCCCATTGCTATTGGTATAGCTTGCCTGCCCACTTCTATAACGGCCTTCGCCATTGCCCGTAAGGGTGAAATTAGTGGTGATGGTTTCCGAAAGGGCTTCCTCTTCTTCCGTAGCAGGAAAATCAATTGTAATGTCCTCTACCAAAGTCCCTGTCCAGGCATCATAGTCCATGCCCATTTCAGGATCCAATTCCATTCCTACTACAGTAAATGTTCTATTTCTTGTGCCATTTTTTGTAATACCTTCCTGCCCAAAGTTCTCAAAAGAAATCGCATGTGATCGGCTGTTCTGTGACCATGAAATCTGATCTATAATTTTACCCGCATAGTTTTTATCCGTCACTGAACATTCTCCCATATCATAATCAAGGGTGATGATTTTCCCATTTTCAAGCTGTTCCACTGTACGCTCCGCACAGTCATAAAATCCGATAGGACGAAAACGGCCACGAAACCTCGCTTGAATGCGTTCTCTTGCTGTTTCCCGTGCCGAACTCGTGCCGTAATACCCCATCTCGCGACTTTCATCTTCAGAACGCTGACTTTCGATATCGTTGGTCAATACGATATGATCCATCACCGCTTGATCGTTTTCGATGTTACTGCTGATCTCTCCATTCACCATGTCCTCCTGATTACAAGAGAAAAGAAAGGCGGCTGCAAAAATGATAAACAACGATTTGATAATGATTTTAACTTTCATAACTGTATAGATTAATGTAAATTTTTTGTTTCTATTAATAATAAAGGTGCGCGTCCTTCGTCTTCTATACAGTAAATGCAGAGGTTGGAATTATGTACTCGATATTTTTTGAAAAAAATTGAAAATATTTTTAATAGCCTGATTACAAGTAGTTTAGGTCATTAAAAAATTACAGAATGGATGTAGGGAGGTTGCACAGTTAAGATTTGATGTTGTCGTACGATTTTTTTTGGAGGCTGTATGGGCTGACCTATGCGTCTGCCCGAATCATCATAAATTTTGGATGGTTTGGATACACACGTAGGTGCATCCGTACAGCTCACGAAATAATATTTTGCACAAACATAATCTGATTTTATAACACGAAATTTTATTCTGCCGCTTATTTACTACGGGTTAAAACCCGCAGCTATTACAAAATGTACCTTCGGCACAGCAGTCCTGAAAGGACTTTTCGCAATAGACATGGAATTCATTCCATGGTAAAAATAGGCGTGAGCAAATTTTATTTGGTTTGATAAATTGCAAACACGGTTGTGCGACAGCCCCGCTATGTTATATAATCCCTTCTGGATATAAAAATGGAAAGATCTACGACCCATCATTTTTCCCGTCATCATTTAACCATGGTTGAAACCATGGCCTATCATTACAAAAACCCATTGAAATGGGTTTAACTATTGGTAGCCCATTGCTTTAGCTGTGGGTAAATAAGAATGGTAGAGACGTTGCATACAACGTCCCCCCAAACAACCTAAAATCCTGTTCTGCCTTTAAATGTCTTCTGCATCACACGGTGATGATCCAAGGACATCGGCTCACAGAACTTCACACCTTTGAATACCTCGGCTTGCTTTTTCGCTGTTGCCAAACGATCGGCATTCTTCTTCAAAGTGAAGCTTTGTTTTACTCTACCATGATGTTTGACGCGGACTTCCAACTGCTCGCCTGTTTGGGTAGCAGACAGCACATCCCCCGATTTCACTTTGATTTTTTGGGTATTGAATGGCCAAACGTCCAGATTCACCTCGGTATCAATAGCATGGAACTGATAAGTATAGCTTTGCTTGGCTTTATTATATGTCCCCTTCAAATAGCCTTCGCCCATGAATGATTTATATTCCAGATCATTGATGTCCTTCGGCAAGCGTGGTGCCAGCGTCAGGGTTTTGGCAATCATGTCGGGACGAACACCCAAGAAATATTGATTCCAAACGCGCAAATGTTCGGCATTCGACCAGGCCTGCAAATAGGTACCGGTTAGCTTCGTCAACTTGCCTTCATGCGGATAGCAATCCATATTTTCACTCAGACCACCGACTACCCCACGGTTCATCGCCTGTTGGTTCATGTTTTGGAAAAGCTGATACGCTACATCCGACTGTCCGCTCTCGATCATGCGTTGCATCGCGATACCATTGAGCCACAACCAGATCGTACCATTGTGGTATGCCTCGTCTTTATGATAATGCTTCCACGCCAAGTGGAAAGGGTGGAAAAACAAATCCTGACGGTTCAGCGATGACGTTCCCCACGGGTAAACCAACTCTTCCCAACAGATCTTGGTCATCTGCAATTTGAAATCCTGATCATTAACCAAATCATAAGCGAACAACTGATTGGGGCGCAATTTAAATTCAGGAATACCGAGCGGATCCAAGCGGTCAGCCAGGAACTTTTGCGAAGGATCACGGTAATCCTTATCGAAATTTTTCTTCACCTTTTCGGCAATCGCCTCCCACTTTTGCTCATTCGCCGTATCGCCAATCACACGGGCAAAGTACGCTCCCGCCTGCAACTGCTTGTACCAAAGTGCTTGAATATCATTGGCACGCGTACCACGTGGTGAATACGATCGCTTGTCATAATTGCGTCGGGCATCCATCCAGGTTTCATTATTGGCATGCAGCAAATAACCCGAATCGTCTGTCCAGTTTTTCAGTGCACCCTCGATGCTGTTTTTGACATTCGGATAAAGCTCCTTGATCAGTTCCATATCTCCCGAATATTGCACATAATCATACAGCTCAATAACAAATCGAGGTGTTCCATCGGTGGTGTGATAATCAATCGCATCCGGATTGACGATGTTCGGCACACGCCCAAAGAACTTGGAATTCGGATCTGTATTTTGATATTCGGCGAATGATTTCAGGATGTCTTTTGCCCATTTGAACTGACCGCTCACCAAGACAGCGCCAGGCATAGAAATAAACTCATCGCGTCCCCAATACTCATTGAACCACGGCAATCCGGCATAAATACCATAACCCTGCTGTTCGGAAACGAGCTGATCCATCGTTACCGACATCCAGTTCAGCGACTCTTCTAACTGTTGATCGCTACTTTTGAAATAGGTGTTTTTCTCCAGCAATTTGGTGATGCGCTCCTTGCGTTCCTTCTTCCATCGGCTGCTGTTCTTGCGGGCTTCTTTCAGCAAAGCGGTAGCTTCATCAGCCGTTTTACCTACGGCAATAAAAAATCCTTTGGCGGAAGCCGAAGCGGTCAGTTGATCTTTTTCCAGCTTTCCACCATTGATATTTCCCAATCGCGGAGCGACCGCAATCACATGATTTCCTTCGATGGATTTGAGGATCATCAGGTTGTTTTGGGCTGAAATATTTTCCGCTTCAATGCCTTTCAAATGAATACCGATGCGCTTGCCTTTGACCGATGATAAATCAACTTCTACGACATTTTTAAAATCATGCAACCACAAAACCGACTGCGCTCCATTGGCGAAAGAACGGTTCATTTTGTAAGGGTAAACCGTTACGGTCGAGCTGCCATTATCCAATTGCTGACCATCGACAAACAAACTGAAGCCACTGAAAATACGCTTCTTGGCGATGTTCATCCCCTCGAAATATTCATACTCATTGCCCGTATTGGCTTGGGTTTGGGTAAGATAATAAGCAGACTTTTTGTTGGCAAAGGATACCTCCCGGTTGGTATTTCCCTTCAGCTTGACAGCCATCTGATCCAAGATATTCTGTGCCTGCACCGACTGCATGGTCCCAAACGACAACATGCCCGCCGAAGCCAACATGATCAGTTTTGATTTATTAATGATGCTCATTTTTATGTTATGAAGTCCTAAGTGTCTTGTCAAAAGGATAATGGCGATATTTTTTGACCATGATTTACTTGATCAAAAGGATTACCATGATTTTTATAGTTTGCATAGCCTAAAAACATCCATTTTAATCTTGGTAGTCAAGGTTCAAAGAACATGACAAATAATAATTGACAAGTCGATAAGTAAGTAAATGTTTACGCACTGCATAAGGAATGTAAAGAGGTGTTTATTTGTCCACAGATTTAGGGCAGTATCATTTTAAAATAAGTAATCATGGTAATCCTGTAAATCAAGGTAATCATGGCTTAAAACACCACTACGGTCTTATGCTCAATGCGAATATTAAACCGAATAAACAAAGAAACTTCCTTAACCTCTAAAAAATTGATCAGTGAACGTGCCTGCATGAACTACAACCTTTGCGGAAAAAAATAAAGGTAAAATGATGAGGATCAGCGAGGTGATGGTTTTGGAAATGGAATGGATGATTACCAATATGATGTGCCCACAGCTGAAGCAATGGGCTAACAATACAAAAACCCGCTAAAGCGGGTTTGTCTTGTGGTAGAATTTTCCACGCACCATATCGGAAGTACCTATTGCATTGCAGAAGGCTCATCAAGCACCTTTGCAATAATTTGATGAAGTTCCTCACGCTCGACTTTTCCTCCGGCGATATTCTCGGTGAGACTCGCTCCTTGATCTCGAACAAAATCACTGATTCTGTCAGGATCAACGTCATTACCGAACCAAAAGGAAATCACCGACGCCAGCGCTACCCGCTTGTTACCATCCTGAAAACAGTGATTCTTAATCAGGCTCCAATACAAAAAAGTGCTTTTTGCTACCAAGTCCGGCTAATAATCATCGTTCTGAATATGAGATAATACCGAATCAATCAACCCCTCATGCTCTGGTGATTTGATGCCATGCAATCCACCGAAGCGGTTAATGGAGGTTTCCTGAATTTCTAAAAGTGATGCTTTGCTTAAATAGGTGAATTTTCTCATTTAGCCAAATAATCAAAGACATCCTTGTGCTTGTCCATCATCTGCTCCGCAAAATTAACCATCTTTTTTTGCTCCTGTTCCTTGTGCATCGCAATGATCTGATTGACCGCAGTACTGTTACTTACCCTGTTCGTTTTGGCATAGCGCTCAATGTACTGAACAACATCAGCATCAAGTGTAAAAGATTTTCTTGACTTCACTCCGTCCATAACCTTAGATTTAATTCGTTTACCTAAAGATACGAAATCAAACACACAAAGTATGACTTAGTAATACTTTTAAAGTAAATGCGATATTTAATCATTAAATAATTAATAAAAATGGTCGTAGCCAAACGCTACGACCAGTTTAAAGTCAGTCGTTCTGCCGAACGTCTCTACAGATAGCCGTAAAAAGGCGATCATTATTGCTTCATGACTTTGCCCAATGGCAGCCATTTATTTTCTGAGAAGACCTGTACAAAATAGAGTCCAGTAGGCAATGACGCAATATGAACAGATGCTGTTCCGTCGTGTAGTTTATCGGACAATACGACTGCGCCTTGCTGATTGATCAGGCGAACATCACTTCCCCCCTTATCGGATAGCTCAATATGTAAAATGTGGCTCGCAGGATTTGGGTAAACCTTGACCTGCTGAAGCCCCTCATTTGCCGACAGTATACGCTCCCATTTTGCATAGAAAGTCTGGTCTCCTATGGCTGTTTTACCAATAACGGTGGACACATCTCCTGAAAAATCAGCATCTGCATACCAGCCTTCAAAACTATGACCAGCTTTTGTCGGAATAGGTAGTGTTACTGAAGTTCCATAGGTGTAAAAGGTTGGCGCAACTGAGGTGTTTTCCCCGCCATTGAGTTCATAAGAGATCGTGTATTCAATGGCTACCCATCTCGCATATAAAGCCTGGTCGCCGGTGGTGGTTGTACTGATTGCAGTAATCGCATCGCCTGAAAATTCGGCATCTGCATACCAACCTTCAAAAGTATAGCCGTCCCGTTCTTCGGGTGTTGCTAAGGTTACGCCTGTGCCATATGTGTAAGAATCTGCCGCATCTGAAGCATTTGCTCCACCATTGAGTACATAAGAGATGGTGTATTCCATAGCCATCCATTTTGCATAGAATATCTGATCGCCAATGGTTCCATTACTGATGACTGTGGATGCTTCTCCTGATAAATCGGAAGATAAAAACCAGCCTTCAAAGCTATGACCAGTCTTGGTTGGAACAGGTAATGTTAATGCAGTCCCATAGGTGTAGAAAGAAGGTACATCTGGGTCATTTTCCCCGCCATTAAGTTCATAAGTAATAGCGTATGGAAGCCCTGTCCATTTCGCGTAGAAAGCCTGATCGCCGGTGGTTGTTGTACTGATTGCAGTAATCACATCTCCTGAAAAATCAACATCGGAATACCAACCGGCAAAGGTATAGCCGTCCCGTTCTTCGGGTGTTGCTAAGGTTACGCCTGTGCCATATGTGTAAGAATCTGCCGCATCTGAAGCATTTTCACCACCATTGAGCACATAAGAGATCGTGTATTCCATAGCCATCCATTTCGCATAGAAGGTTTGATCACCGATCGTTCCATTACTGATGACTGTGGATGCTTCTCCTGATAAATCGGAAGCTGCAAACCAGCCTTCAAAGCTATAACCTACCTTGGTCGGAGTAGGTAAAGTGACTTCAATTCCATAAGTGTAGGAAGTTGGTCCATCTATAGCATTATCACCATCATTTAACTCATAAGAAATAGCATACTCATTCGCCATCCACTTCACATTTAAAGCTTGATCGCCTGTGGTGGTTGAACTGATCGCAGTAATCGCATCTCCTGAAAAATCGGCATCTGCATACCATCCTTCAAAAGTATGACCAACCTTGGTCGGGATAGGTAATGTTACTTCAGTTCCATAGGTGTAAGCATCAGC
Organism: Persicobacter psychrovividus; assembly: GCF_036492425.1. Classification (NCBI taxonomy): domain Bacteria; kingdom Pseudomonadati; phylum Bacteroidota; class Cytophagia; order Cytophagales; family Persicobacteraceae; genus Persicobacter; species Persicobacter psychrovividus. The sequence goes on along the minus strand of NZ_AP025294.1, from coordinate 89,036 downwards.
CGCATCGGAAGCATTTTCCCCACCATTGAGCACATAAGAGATCGTGTATTCCATAGCCATCCATTTCGCATAGAAGGTTTGATCACCGATCGTTCCATTACTGATGACTGTGGATACTTCTCCTGATAAATCGGCATCTGCATACCAGCCTTCAAAACTATGGCCAATCTTGGTCGGAGTTGGTAAAGTTAATTCAATACTATAGGTGTAGGAAATTGGTGCATCGGAAGCATTCTCCCCACCATTTAACTCATAAGAGATAGCATACTCATTCGCCGTCCATTTCGCGTAGAAAGTCTGGTCGCCGAGGGTTGTATTACTAATTGCAGTGATCACATCTCCTGAAAAATCGGAAGCTGCATACCAGCCTTCAAAGCTATGACCTACCTTGGTCGGAGTTGGTAAAGTTAATTCAATTCCATAAGTGTAGGAAGTGGGTGCAGCTATAGCATTCTCTCCATCATTTAACTCATAAGAAATAGCATACTCATTCGCCGTCCATTTCGCATAGAACATCTGATCGCCGAGGGCTGTTGTACTGATCGAAGTGATCACATCTCCTGAAAAATCGGCATCTGCAAACCAGCCTTCAAAAGTATGACCTACCTTCGTCGGAGTAGGTAAAGTTAATTCAATTCCATAAGTGTAGGAAGTGGGTGCAGCTATAGCATTCTCTCCATCATTTAACTCATAAGAGATCACGTACTCATTCGCCGTCCATTTCGCATAGAACATCTGATCGCCGATAGTTGTTGTACTGATCGAAGTAATCACATCTCCTGACAAGTCGGAAGATGAAAACCAGCCTTCAAAGCTATGACCTACCTTCGTCGGAGTAGGTAAAGTTAATTCAATCCCATAGGTGTATGAAGTGGGTGCATCAATAGCATTCTCTCCATCATTTAACTCATAAGAGATAGCATACTCATTCGCCGTCCATTTCGCATAGAACATCTGATCGCCGAGGGCTGTTGTACTGATCGAAGTGATCACATCTCCTGAAAAATCGGCATCTGCAAACCAGCCTTCAAAAGTATGACCTACCTTCGTCGGAGTAGGTAAAGTTAATTCGATTCCGTAAGTGTAGGAAGTTGGTGCAGCTATAGCATTCTCTCCATCATTTAACTCATAAGAGATCACGTACTCATTCGCCGTCCATTTCGCATAGAACATCTGATCGCCGAGGGTTGTTGCACTGATCGAAGTAATCACATCTCCTGAAAAATCGGAAGCTGTATACCAGCCTTCAAAAGTATGACCTACCTTGGTCGGAGTAGGTAAAGTTACTTCAATTCCATAAGTGTAGGAAGTGGGTGCAGCTATAGCATTCTCTCCATCATTTAACTCATAAGAAATAGCGTACTCATTCGCTGTCCATTTTGCATAAAAGGTTTGATCGCCTAAAGCTGTATTACTGATCGCAGTGGATGCCTCACCAGAAAAATCGGCATTATCATACCAGCCTTCAAAGCTATGACCTACCTTCGTCGGAGTTGGTAAAGTTAATTCGATTCCGTAAGTGTAGGAAGTGGGTGCATCAATAGCATTCTCTCCATCATTTAACTCATAAGAAATTCCATACTCATTCGCCACCCATTTCGCATAGAACATCTGATCGCCAATGGTGGTTGCACTGATCGAAGTGATCACATCTCCTGAAAAATCAACATCGGAATACCAGCCTTCAAAACTATGGCCAATCTTGGTCGGAACAGGTAATGTTACTTCTGTGTCAAAATTGTAAGCGGCTGGTGCATCGGAAGCATTTGCTCCGCCATTGAGTTCATAAGCAATGGAAAATGATATGTCGAATAAGTCATCTATTTCATATCCGAAATCAGACGAAACTTCGTCACCTGGATTAAACTTATTATCCTCTGACCCAAAAAAGCTTATTTGTTCCCATTCATAATCTTGGGGTAACTTCTCATTTTCAGGCGGAAGATTAAAAGACACCATATTATTATTGATAAAGGAACCCAATTCAATAACAACCACACTTTTAGGCAAAATTACAGAGGTTAATTGATTATCAGAAAAGGCACTAAACCCAATAGTCCGCAAACCAGCAGGGAAGGCGATGGAGCTTATTTGATTATTTGAAAAGGCTGTAGATCCAACAACAACCAAACTTTCAGACAAAATTACAGAGGTTAATTGATTATCATAAAAGGCAGCCTCTCCAATAGTGGTCACCCCCCCTGTGAAGGTTACGGACGTTAATGAATTATGCTCAAAGGCCCTAAATCCAATAGTGGTCACTTTCACACCTCCAATCGTCGCAGGTATCACAATATCTTTAGTCGCTCCTGTATATCCGGTAATTGTTCCTGTAGTCGGGTCAAATGTAAAGTCACTTTCTGATTGTGCGTAGCCACTGAAGGCCAATAAGCTTGTAAAAAATAAGGTCAGTAGAAATACTTGTAAAGGGGAAAAACTCCTCTCCTTGTGGTGAGATGGGTGAAATAAAGGATTCATGATATTGGTTAAATTGCATAAAAATTAGTTGCAATTTAATCAATACGCGCCTATGCGTCAAAAAATGAACAATAATATTATATACAGAATATGTCAAAACAAGTATCTAATCAGCCTTGGTCGTAGCGAGACGCTACAACCAATGTTACCTCCTATACCGCCAGGCCACCGACACATTTGGAAAGAAACCCATCTGTGTAACATCCGTCATCAGAAACTCTTGATTAAAAATTGCTGACACAGGCAATTGATCCACCGTGCGTTCCTGAATATTTTTCTGATGGTACAAATCATAGATGTTGAGGGCGAATTCGAGCTGTTGGTTGCTACCCAAATTTAGATGATACGCCACCGACAGGTCCATGCGGTGGTAAAAAGGCATATTGTATAACGCCTCTCTTTTGGCGACTTCTTCTTCAACATTAAAATTTTCAAAATCGTAACGAATCGACTTGCCAATCCATGTACAGCCCAATTGCCAGTTACCTTTTGTATACACCAGGGCGGTCTGTAAAATATGGCTCTTGCGGATTTCTTCAGGCGACCGCTGAAAATTCAGATGGTAATGGTTATAGGCATAAGCCATATAAAAATTCCAGGGCTCATGGCGAAAATTGAAATAAGTATCGAGCCCCTGCGAAAGCCCATCCGCCAAAAAATAGCGCATGGCTAAATCTGTCCGAAGGGCTAAAACGGAAAGGTCGTTTTTGTTATTCTTGGCATAATATTCGGCATCGAAACTAAAGTGTGATCGACTATGCTGAAGGCCAATACTGATTTGGTCGGATACCATAGAAGGCAACTGCTCGGGGGTGGTCAGGCGCCAACGAAAAAGAGAACTCAGGGGATCCGTGATTTGATGCAAAAACTGATAATATCGACCCAATCCCAATTTAAAATTCGTTCCCTCCTGCTTGGTGGTATTGAGCTGAACCCTCGGCGAAAACAACCACCCATCAGGCTGATAATAAAGAAAATTACCGCCCGCTGTAAGGCTTACTTTCTCCCATTTTTTTTGATATGCCAGGTAAGTGTTCGCCAACTTGACCGTTTGATCATGAATGGTATCTTTATTACTGATCTCCAATTGATATTGGGTAAGATCAAAGCCTACTGTAAAAGCATGATGTTGCAGCTTAAGGCCGCCAAAAACAGTTTTTAGCTGCTGATCGTGCTGCTCGGCGACTTTTATAGTGTTACCATCATTAAAATTCCGATCCTTAAATACCTGATTTTCTCCCACAGAAACATTGGCAAATACCTCAAGCTGTTGCTGGTCCCCAAGCCAATGGGTATAATCCATGCCTGCGGATTCATTCGCCCAGGAGCGGTTTTCAACCTGCGTGATGGTCCAAAATGGACGATCTTGAATCGGTCGATTTCTTTTGCTTCGTAAATTCAACTGATGATCGTACCGATCCCAGGTTTTTAACCCACTCAGCTCAAGTAAAGCGCGATCACTTATCCGCAAAGCAGACTTTAAATATAGGTCACCAAACTGAATTTCTGGATTCACTTGCTGATTAAAAACTGTCCCTTTTTTCGGCATCTCAATCGTTTCGGGCTGATCATTGGCAAACCGATTGATATACCAATTGGTGAAGGCATCATGAGATTGACGGAAGGCACCAAAAACATACCATTTATCCTTGATTATCGGCAAAGCCACGTCCATATTTACCCCAAACAAATGTGCAGAAAGACCAATTTGCTGATGACTGAAATAATCATTTTTAGTTTGAACCTCCAATACGCCAGCCACACTTTGCCCATGCGTAACATCATAAGTTCCTTTGTGTAAAATAATATCCTGCGTCGCTACGGGATTGATCACATTGAAAATTCCATAATAATGATCGGGCAAAAATACCTGCTGTCGGTCAATGGTTATTTTGGTTTGCCCCGTACTACCACCCCGTACTTGTAGGTTGCTTGAAAGTCCATTGCTATTCACCCCAGGCAAAAATTGCAAGGCGTAAAAGGCATTATGCTTGCCTGTGGCCGTTGCAGAAATAGGACTAATCCGCTGACTGTAGCGTCCCGCAGCCTGTGGAATAATGGCGGGATTTTTCTGCATCGAGGAAATCAGAATCGCATCCAGCTGCCGAACATTCAGATCCATATTTACAACATTCGGGTTTTTAGCCGCCAAATCCTGAACGGCGATATTCATCGGTTCATAGCCCACATAGGTGAATACCAGCGTATCCGACAGTTGTGCATGGATATGAAACTGCCCATCCTGCCCAGAAGTTACCCCTTTGTCCGTTCCTTTTATGCGGATCACGGCAAAGGGTAATTTAAAATTTTCAATGCCCACGATGGCCCCATAAACAGCATGTTTTTTTACCTTGGGCACAGGAATATCCACTACCTCAGCCTCCGCCGGTCGATTGATAATCATATATGAGCGAGGCTCAAGCTGTTCAAAAACAAGCGGGGTATCCGCCAGCCACCGCAACAAGACCTCCTGTACGCTTTCCTGAGGTTCGGCCCGGTTCACCTTGAATGTTGCTACTTTCGCTTCGTCAAAGGCGATGAATAAATCGTGTTCGTGCGCAAATTGTTTGAGGGCATCGGATAAAGGAATTTGCTGATTTTGCGCCTTGGCTCCCACAATGGAAAAATACAAAATCAGCAAAAGAAAAAATTTATTGAATAAGGACATGCTTCCCTTCTATTTTATACTTTAAATCCATAGGCTCACAAACCATCCGAAGCGCCATATCAATATTTTTATTGGAAATCGTCCCGGAGAATCTTCTCAAAGAATCCACTTCTTTGACCGTAATTTTCACCCCGTATTGTCGCTCAATAGTCGCAAATACCGCTCGCAAGCGTTGATTATCAAAATGAAAAATCCCCTGATTCCATTGTGGCTTCTGGTTTTTACTGACCGCAAAACGCTTTTTCTGCAGGATCTGCTGCCCCACACTCATCTCTCCTGCCGTTAAAATGACTTTTTCTGTCGCACTCCGCACTTCCACTTTTCCTGTATAACAACTCACTGCCCAATCCTCATCACGGACATTTATATTGAAAGAAGTTCCCAAAACTTCCACTTGCCCATAGGCGGTTTGCACGGTAAACTTGCTCCCTTTTTTCACTTTGAAAAAAGCCTCTCCCTTCAGGTCCAGGGTTCGGTGATCTTCCCATGATTTCGGTGTAAAGGTGATGCTCGAAACGGCATTCAAAACCACCACCGAACCATCGGGCAGTACGTATTCAAATTGTTGGCCCGCATCAGCTACCACCTGTTCCTGTTGTGGCACCAGAAAACGGAACAAGCCTGCAGCCATCAGTAAAAAAGCCAATCCCGCAGCAATGGCCATCGGCCAACGGGGCTTTTTGTTCCGTTTTAGCTGTCTATTTTTTGCGGAAATATTGTCCCACATACGATTAGCCACCTGCGGAGAAAGAACAGGTTCGTCCACCTTTACTCCTGCGCTGACAAGTGCTTTTGCCGCAGCTATACCCTCACGCTCCTCAGGCTGATTTTTAATGATCTCAAGCCACTTTTGCTCTTGCGCATCATCACCCAAAGCCCAGGCAATAAAATCTGAATCGTATATATATTTGTCGATGTTCGCCATATTTATTATCAAAAAAAGCCTCTACCTGTAAATGGCAAAAACCTGGTTGATGTACTGATATTTTATGAAAAAATTTGAGAGATCAAGGTCAGGATCAATCCAATATCTCCCATTTCATTTTTAAGTTGCTTGAGTGCCCCACTCTGAAGATTCCTTACCGACTGGTAATTCATCTCCATAATTTCGGAGGTTTCCTCATAGGATAATCCCAAGAAAAACCGATGGTAAACCACCTGTTTCTGCCGGGGTGTCAGGACTTCCATCGCCTTTTTCAGCTTCCCCAAATTGATTTCCTTATGCTCGGCCAAGATGGTTTCTTCCTCTACAGAAAATACAACTTCAAAATGTGACTCCTGCGGATCTTGGTACTGAAACTTATTGCTGCGCATCCGCTGATACAATTCTCGCTTCAGGGCCACCATCAAATAAAATTTGGGGTTGTCCGTATCGCCAAGCTGTTGCCGCTTCTCCCAGATCCGAACAAAAACCTCCTGCACGGCATCTTCCACAACAGTAGATTCCTGACAGATTTTATGGCCGTATTTATACAAAATCGCCACATGCTTTTCGAATAATTGTCGGTAAGCATGCGCGTCGCCTTTTTTAATATTTTCCCATAGCAAATGCTTGCCCATAGTGGTTGGTGTGGGTTAATGGTTGATGTTGTTCCAATAATACGAAAATAAGTACTTGATCAAAAATATACTGCAAAATGTGCTCTCCCCGACGATTCATACCTCCTCCCAATTACTGGGCATCGGCTGCTTAATTGGGCGATACCTTCGGAAGAATATTCGGCACTTTAGGCGGCAGTGGATTTTGAATTTAATTCTGATCGGTATTACCTTCTGAATTTAAGCACATTTAACCCCAGCCCACCTTAAAATCCTTATTCACTAATAGTTGGCATAGCTACTGCTTTTAACAAGCTATTTTGATCAGGTACTTTGGCATGGACATAAAAAAACCAACTGAACAAGCTCGCTCAGTTGGTGATATTGTATTTATTGAGGAATTTTTCGCTACCTCTCTATCTGTCAACGCCCCCACAATAGGACGCTCAAAATTACTGCGAGTTATTGTTTAATGAGGGTATTGGCCTGCTTGAAAGCTCCCCGCTCTACATTATTCCATCATTTAATGTTCGCGAGAAATGGGTTGATAGCTGCAACGCAATCCTCCGCCGTAGTAATTGGCCTTGTCAAAAGGAATGGCTATAACCTCTATACCATGCGCTCTTATTTGTTCGGCAACTTCAGGGAAGGCATCCACCATAATGATCGTTTCTGGATTGACAGCGATACCGTTAGTGGCCATCACTTGTGCTTCTTCCGGTGCTACAGTAACCCACTTTCTGCGCTTCAAACTTGCTGGCAATGCGTCAAAATCTTCAAAATCCTCTTCACAGATCACCCCGAGCTTATCATTGATCAGCATCATGGCACAGTCGAGGTGCAAAACATTTGGTTTCAAGGCCACACGATGCACCACATATTCATCGCCCAAAGTCTCTCTTAACCATTCAATGCCCAAATCATTGGTGGCATTTCCAGAAATACCGACGTAAATATCCTTCCCTTCCACGAAAACATCCCCTCCCTCAAGGTAGGCATTGCCCTCGGCGAGGCCCTGTTTTAGGGCAGGCATCCGCACGACCTCCCCCTGATATTGTTCTGTTAAATCCTGCGCAATTCGCCCATAACTTGCTACTTCCATCCTGCGAGCTTCAGACCGAAGGTTGGCCAAAATCACTTTGTTGCCAATGGTAATTATTGGATCTCTTGAATAGCACTGCGAAGCAATCATTGAACTGAAAGGTATGGGGTCAGGTCTACGGACTTTCACTCCCAGATTTTCGAGTGTCTTGACGAGGTTTTCCTGTTCAAGGAAGTTATTTTTATCATCCTCAGGGAAAACCTCTGCAATATTCTTATCCTCACATTTTGCCCAATACTCCCATGCCTTATCTGAAAGATAGGGGGCAAAATTTTTCAGTGAAGCATCTACCTTACCGACCCTAAAAGTATTGGGTACCCACCTGCCAACTACGACCTCCTTGAGCTGACCATATTCCGTGCGGTTGCTGATGCGTAATTCTGAGGGTGCACCTTCCTTCATCTTTTTAGATTTATCAGGCAAGTTAAAAGCGGTTACTGTTGCGCCGATGGTCAAGCCTAAGGCTCCGTAAATAAAATTCTTATAGCTCATCATTTTCATCTTTTTGTTGTTCACTCATCACTGGGAAAAAAATCAAGAAAAGCCCTAAGAGGAAACAAAAAAAATGCCATTATAAGAAAAAAAGGAGCCCGAAGGCTCCTCAAAATTCATTCAAATTAATATAATAGGGTTACAATTAACCATTGGACATTCTGTGTACTCCACCATAGATCGGGGACCGCAAAAATAACTGCAGGAACCGTTCCTGCAGTTCTTTAGCACATGATTAAAAATCTGTGTTGGTCGCGAAGGCGTAGTTTTTAATATTGTTATAGCAAATATCCTCTACCATGCCCCCTATCCAATTGATATCATTTGGTAACAGGCCGTTTTCCATTTCGGTGCCCAATAAATTACAGAGTGTTCTTCTGAAATACTCGTGCCGTGGGAAGGAAAGGAAACTTCGGGAATCAGTCAACATTCCTACAAACTGAGAAAGCAAGCCCAAATTGGATAGCGCATTCATTTGCATTTCCATGGCTTCTTTCTGATCCAGGAACCACCAGCCGGAACCCATCTGGATTTTTCCGGCAAGGCTGCCATCCTGAAAATTACCAATCATGGTTCCGATCACATAATTATCTGCCGGATTCAAATTATAGATAATCGTTTTCGGCAGGAGGTTTTCTTCATCAAGACGGCTCAAAAACAAGCATAAGCGATCTGCCTGCTTGGCATCACTGATCGAATCAAAACCCGTGTCCGCACCAAGATTTTCAAATTGCCGTTTTGAATTATTGCGAATCACCCCTATATGCAACTGCATTGCCCATGAACGCTTAGCATATTCTTTTCCCATAAAATCAAGCAAGGTGGATTGGTAATCATCACATTCTGCAGGCGTAAGGAATCCTCCATTCAGGGCCTTAATTAACAAGGTGTTGGCTTTACCTTCATCAACGCTTCCCTTTGGAAGGCACTTGAAACCGTGGTCAGAAATCACACAACCGTGCGCTGCAAAATGGTCCATGCGTTGCTGTAATACCTCTTTAAGATCTTCGAAAGAATGAATCTCCTGATCGGCAACTTCTGCCAATTGCTGAATGTAGCTGACAAATTTAGCGCCCTTTTCAATCCCTAAAACGCCATCTGGCCGCCAGGTTGGGTATACTTTTGAAACGGGGTTGCTTTCGTTATTTTGTCGATGATAAATTAGGCTGTCTTTAGGATCATCCGTAGTACAGACCACCTTTACGTTCATGCGCTCAATCAGGGATTTAGTCCCGAAAGAAGGGTCTTCTGAGAGTTGTTCGGAAGCGTTACGATAGATTTGATCTGCTGATGATGGATTCAAGAATTCATCAATATCAAAATACCGCTTCAGCTCAAGGTGCGTCCAGTGAAATAATGGATTGCGCAGGGTTTTAGGCACTGTATTGGCCCACTGCGCAAATTTTTCCTCAGCGGTACCATCGCCTGTACAATATTTTTCCTTCACACCAGCTGAGCGCATCGCACGCCATTTATAATGATCCCCTTCCAGCCAAGCTTCAGACAGGTTATTAAACCTCCTGTTTTCAGCAATATCTTTCGGCGATAAATGACAGTGATAATCGATAATTGGCATCCCTGCGGCAAATTCATGATATAATCTTGAAGCCGACTTGGTTTCTAACAGAAAGTCCTCTTTAATAAAGCCCATAGTTCTGAATAGTAATAAATTAAATTTCTTCTTGAGTTAAAGGTTTGTAGTCAGGCACGATCAGGTGCATAATGGCCAGAATAATTAAGTAGAACATTCCCGCTACAAGAAACATCCAAAAATAGGCGTCATTCCCCATGGCATCGAGGTAGGTCCCCAACAACAGGTCGATAATCATTCCGGACACCGCACCAAACATCCCCCCAAAACCTACCGCACTTGCAACAGATTGCTTTGGCAGCAAATCAGAAGCGACGGTAAAGAGATTACAAGACCAAGCCTGGTGCCCTCCGGAAGCCAAAGCAATTAAACAAGCAGCGATAATGGCACTATCGGTAATGGTGGCCATACATACCGGTGCAATGCATAGCGCACAAATCAAAAGGGATACTTTCCGGGCATTGTTTAAAGACCAGTTTCTCTCTAAAAAAAATTTAGACAGGTATCCGCCTCCAATACTTCCGAAATCGGCAATCAAATACATGACAGCATAAGCGGCGCCTAATTCTTTAATAGACATGCCGAACTTATCATGGAAGAACATCCCACTCCAGAACATGAAGAAATACCACACACCATCGGTCAATTTTCCTACGGTAAAGGCAAGGGTCTGACGCTTACTGGCAATTTTTGAAAGTGGAATTGGGACAGCCACTTCTTCCTCGGCTTCCTCGGCGTCTTGCTGGATATAGGCTAATTCGGTTTCACTGACACTTGGATGGTCGGCGGGCTTTTTGTAAAATTTCAGCCACAAAATCACCCAAATCGCGCTAAATATACCTGTTACAAGGAAAGTCATTGGCCAGGCATCTGTACCTCCATAACTAAGGATGGCAGCAACAACAATGGGTGCTAAAAAAGCCCCAACATTTGAACCTGCATTAAAAATACCGGTTGCAAAGGCACGGTCTTTTTTAGGAAACCATTCCGCCACCGTTTTTACGGCTGCAGGGAAATTACCTGCTTCTCCAAAGCCGAGCCCAAAACGTGCCGCCATAAATCCGATTAGTCCGAAAGCCGGACGCAATAAAGCGTGTGCCATTCCAAAGACCGACCAAATGGCAATTGATATGGTGTAACCGATACGTGTGCCCAATTTATCAATCAGCGTACCCATAGACAACATGCCCAGGGCGTAAGCGGCCTTGAAAGCAATATTGATCGAAGCATAATCCATTTTTGTCCATTGGAAAATCCCCTCCAAAGTAGGCGCCAGCACCCCCATGATGCTACGATCCATATAATTAATCGTAGTAGCCATAAATAATAAGGCTAAAATACGGTACCGGAATTTTCCATCCTTAGGTTTTACCCCTACCTTTTCCGAACCAACTTTCTCTAAAATATCCATATTAAAAAATATATCTTGTTGAATGTTCTGATACTAAAAATGAGTAATATCAGTATTGATGGCTGAACCATCCCCTGTACAGCAAAAATCTCCTCATAGTCCCACAGTCCTTTTACAATAGCATCATTGTCGATGCGATTTTGGTTTATGAGCTGCTAATGAAAATACCTTATACTGTTGATGTTTTCTTTAGAATAAACCATTGAACAGATATGACTTTCTTTTTCAAAAAGCACGCGATCTGTTAAATGTATATGTAAACCCTCCAATGCCAAGGCTCCCTGCCTCTTACTATCCTGCGCAATCAGGAAGTCAATATCACCATCCTGAAGTAGCTTAATGTTTTCGGGCAGGGGGTCATGCCCGATAATCAATATTTTTTGTGTTTGTCCACAAGCACGTAAACCATCAAATATTCGCTTCACACGAGAATTTGTAACGTAAACCCTACTTGGTGCCCCGTTGGCTTCAATTTCCGCTTTAATCTGCGCTTGTAGTTTTTGCTCATCAGTACCCCTTTTAAAATCCAGCATGCGGATTTGTTCATTTTTGAGTTGGTTTTCCCTGAGCGTATCCACAGCACCAATTTCCCGCAGGAAAGAGGTAGAATTTGCTGAGGCGGAAGAAAAATTAATGACCCATACCCGATCTTCTTCCCCAAGCCCAAGGCTGAGCAACCTACCTGCCAAACCACCACAACTTTTGGCATCTTGCCCCACAAAATACATCGGTTCCAGTTCTGGAAGGTTCACATCCAAAAAGACAAATGGCAAATTATTAGCTTTGACATTCCGTACCAACTGGTAGGTGGCCTGCCGGAAAATTGGGTGGATAATTAAACCATCCACTGCCGAATTGAGCATTGCTTCTCCTTTGCTGGTAAAATCCTCTTCACTGTGATAGTCATAGAGAAATTCCGTGAGCGAAACCCCATCATTTTCCAAAAATTTCGCTCGCTCACGCACTCCCTCAAGGGGTAACTCCCAATAGGGATTAGAAGAAGGAACCGGCAATAAAACGCCAATTCGTAAAGGCCGGACTTTAGATTTTTTAGGTTGATAACCTGTTTCCAAAACCAATTTCTGAACCTTATCCCGCGTTTCATCCGAAACCCTCCCGCGTTGGTGTATCACGCGGTCCACTGTACCAACAGAAACCCCCGCAAGGGTTGCAAGTTCTTTTATACTAATGGATTTTCGCGCTCCCATAGCTATATTACTATTTATTTTTGTTGGCCTGTTCGATGGCGAACATCACTCCGCGAAGTTCAGCAAGCCCTCTTAAACGACCAATGCCCGAATACCCAGGATTGGTTTGCTTTGCTAAATCGTCCAACATCTTATGCCCGTGATCAGGACGCATGGGCATTCTGCTGAACTCATCATTGCCTGACAAACGACGGGATTTTTCTGCCATTAATACATTCAGTAGCTCATACATATTCACATTACCCTCGAGGTGGTTTGCTTCATAAAAGTTACCAAACTCATCGCGTTGAGTAGCACGCAAATGGACAAAATGAATGCGATCTGCAAATCGTTTGGCCATACGAACAAGATCGTTATCCCCACGCACCCCATAACTGCCGGTACAGAAAGTAATGCCGTTACTTTTCGAAGGGACAGCCTCCAATAACCAGGCGGCATCTTCTTCAGTACTCACGACCCGAGGCAAGCCTAAAATTGGGTAAGGTGGATCATCAGGGTGAATGGCCAAAACCACACCCGCCGATTCGGCTACTGGTACAATATGACTGAGGAAGGTTTTCAGGTTCTTCCGCAACACCTCCGCGTCAATCTCTTTGTATTCATCCAATACAGCCTGAAACTGTTCCAGCGTATAACCTTCTTCAGCACCCGGAAGTCCAGCGATAATATTTTTCACCAATTCCGCACGTTTGCTTTCACTCATGGCATCAAAAACCTGAGCAGCCTTCTCCACTATTGCTGGCGAATAGGCATCTTCCGCTTTGGGGCGCTTTAAAATATGGATTTCAAAAGCGGCAAATTCTGCGACATCAAATCGAAGAGCCTCTGATCCATCTTCTACCTTAAATGACAGGTCCGTTCGTGTCCAGTCCAGAACAGGCATGAAATTGTAACATACCGTATCAATGCCACAAGTGGCAAGGTTTTGAATTGAGGTTTTATAATTTTCGATATAGATCTGAAAATCTCCTTTTGCCTTTTTGATATCCTCATGAACAGGAATGCTCTCTACCACCGACCAAGTAAGTCCGGCAGCTTCAATCTCCTCCTTTCGCAATTGAATTTGCTCCTCCGTCCAAATTTCACCATTTGGAATATGATGCAATGCGGTAACCACTCCTGTTGCCCCAGCCTGACGGATATCCGAAAGACTCACAGGGTCATTTGGGCCATACCAACGCCAAGTTTGCTCTAATCCTCTCATTTTCTTATGATTTTAAACGCCACTGAAACAGTTATACCCACCATCGACAGGAATGCACACTCCTGTAACAAAAGAAGCAATATCAGAACACAAATAAAGTGCCGTGCCCTGAATGTCATCCGGCGATCCAAATTTACCCATTGGCGTACCATTGACAATTTTTTGCCCACGCTCGGTAAACGACCCATCCTGATTGGTTACCAAAAAGCGATTTTGGTCTGTGATGAAAAAGCCTGGAGCGAGGCTGTTAACGCGAACATTTTGAGGCGCAAGGTGCGTCGCAAGCCATTCGGTGAAATTATTAATTGCGGCTTTAGCTGCTGAATAGGCCGGGATTTTTGTCAATGGCTTGAAAGCATTCATAGAGGAAATATTCAACACTACACCCTGACGATCAGCACCGATCATGTCTTGCGCAAAGATCATCGTTGGCAGTAATGTCCCCTTAAAATTCAGGTCGAAGACAAAATCAAACCCTTTAACGTCCAAATCAAAAAATGTTCCTTCAAGTTCATCCTCTACCATTTGTTCCACTGCCGTGGTGGCTTTCGGATGATTTCCCCCTGCACCGTTCACCAAAATGTCGATGCTCCCCAAGGCCTCATTGATGGTGCCTTTAGCTTCCACCAGCGAAGCACGATCCAAAACATTTGCTGAAACACCTATGGCTTGAACTTGAAATTCACTCACCAGCTCTTCGGCCATCTTTTGTGCATTTTCTGCATTCAAATCTACAATTGCTAAATTCGCCCCACAAGCGGCGAAAGCAGTACAGAGGCTCTTCCCGAGAACACCCGCTCCACCGGTAATGACGACCAGTTTTCCTTTTATATCTGAAAAAGTATTATTCATTTTTTGAATTAACTTGTTAAAAAAATCATTGTATGACAAAGATAGAAACCAACATCTATACCACGCAAAAATTGATCATTCACTACGCCTCCTGACCATGCTGAAAAACATGGGTGATTTCTAAAATTATGCTGATATCATAAAATTTGGAGATAAAAATATGATTTATATAAAAATTAGGAACTCAATTTATCACTTTACTAACAGCTAAATAATAAAAAAAGACCTACTTAACCACTTTCATTCTAAATTTTTGCGTGCTTTTGCGTGCTTTTTACCTTATCAAGATGGTGTTATTTACTTCAGTGCCCAATAGTAATCCTATTTTCTCCTTTAAATCAGAATACTCACACGCGCTCTGATCTGTTGAGGCATTCTCTAAAAAGCAAATTGTTATTTCAAAATTTGACCTTCGGCGTGAAAAGGCAGAAGGATGATGACCGATACCAAAGGCTGATTGCTAACCACCGATCATCATCGGTTGTGCTGAAAAATGCCGAACGAATCAATCCATTGAAGTTAAGGCAGCGATAATTCCTTTAAGTTCAGAAAGACCTTTTAATCGACCAATAGTGGAGTAACCAGGGCACAACATCTCTTTTGGCAAATCATCCAAAAGCTGATGCCCGTGATCAGGCCGATAGAATACCGATTGATTTTCTCCAACGGTCAGCAGTGTCTTTACCAATGCCACCATGTCGGTACTGCCATCGAGGTGACCTCCTTCATGAAAACTCCTTCCGTCCTCCAATTGAACATTCCGCAGGTGCACAAAAGGAAAACGGTGCCCAAATTTTTGAATAATCTGCCGCAGATTATTATTAGGATTGGCACCGAGAGAACCCGAGCAAAAAGTAATGCCATTATAGGGGCTATCTACCATTTTCAGGATGCACTCAAGGTCATGGGCATTAGAGACGATCCGTGGCAAACCAAATAAATTGAACGGTGGGTCATCAGGATGAATACACATTTTCACCCCCTCATGAGCAGCGACGGGAATCACCTGTTGCAGGAAAAATTTCAGATTATCCTTGAGTTTATCCGCAGACACCTCTGCATATTTTGCCAATTCTTTAAGGAAAGCCTCCGGCGTAAAAACTTCTGTCGTTCCCGGAAGTCCAGCCAAAATACTTTCCTGCAAGGCTTGTCGTTCATCAGCTGAAAGTGTTTTCAGGTACTCTTCCGCCTGCGCTAAAAGTTGTGGTGAATATTCCGTAGCAGCACCTTCGCGCTGAAGCATAAAAACATCGAATGCTACAAATGCTTTAAAATCAAAACGCAGGGTTTCCGCACCACCCATCAGGCGGTATTTAAGGTCTGTTCGAGTCCAGTCGAGCACCGGCATAAAATTATAACACAGGACCTTAATCCCACAGGTGGCCAAATTACGAATGGTCTGTTGATAATTTTCGATATACTTGTTCGCTTGGGGTCCACCGAGTTTGATTTCCTCGTGAATATTCACACTTTCGACCACATCCCAGGAGAGCAGCCCATCGTCCCCACTAATCTGTGCCTGTCGTTTTTGAATTTCAGCAATACTCCAAACTTCCCCAACCGGGATATGATGTAGCGCACTCACTATAGATCTGACACCGACTTGTCGGAGATCAGAGATGGAGACAGGATCAGCATCACCGAACCATCTCCAACTTGGTAAAAGTTTCATGAAAAATGTATTTATGTTAATGCTTGATTAATCGATGGACAGATTGTTGCTGTTGTTCATCGATTAATTTAAGCAAATAAAGTCCAGAAGTACACGGCTGCACCTCAAGCTGTTGGTGCTCCAAGTCAGGCATCAGCGGGAATCGCTGTATGGTTCTCCCGGCAGCATCAAGAAGTACAGCAGAAACAATCCCCCGCCCTTGAATATTAAGCTCACTTTCGAAAACAGAAGGAAAAACCTGATAACTTTCCTTAACGGCGGAGGCCAGCGGTTGCTGTGGATCGAGAGGACGCTCATTGGGTTTGAAAGTAACCTTAAAAATCCCATCAATATTTTCGTTCAAATCCACCGTCATGTCTTTACTGTTAAAAGCAGTGTAGTCCGCTCCGTTATAACTGACCGACTCAATACTCAACCCCTCGTCTTTAACAATCAGCGGAGCTAACCTTACCTGTTTCGTGGTTTTTCCATTAAAATGGTAATATAGATCGAAGGCTCGGGCATGCAGATAAGTATGCGCATACAGGTAAGTCATATAACCCAATTCGGCATCATGAAAGCCTGCTTTAAAAGCATCTGCGAGTAAATCACCAACAGGAAGAGCACCGTCCTGAGTCACATTGGCATAAGAGACCCCATGACTGGTGAGCATATTTTTTTCAAAGAAATCCATCGACTCATCTGCAATTTGCAGATAAATTAATCGCTTGGTTTCATCGGTGGTGCTGTAGTAGTTCATTAAGCCACCGGTTAGCCCTTGCTCAAGCACCCAATGATTTTTCGTTTGATCTTTCCGTTTGCCCGTTTTCCAATTAACGTCAGAAAATGGAGCACCATAGGTATGGTCATATAAATCCTCATGCGTTGGTTGATTACTTTCCCACACATGATCCAATAATTTTTCCGCTGCTTTCTGGTAGGATGGATCTTTAAAAAACACTGCAGCACGCCCCAAACACCAGGCCGTTTTCAATACATGTCCTACACCTGAATGGTCCTTGGATTGATCGATTTCCCAGTTATTACTAAAAACTTCCGGAAAACCTGCTTTCACCTCCGCCAAATCAAGTGCCCCAGCCAGACGGTCCCTTGAAATATCTGAAAGATCACGAAAACGCATCACATCCTGTGGTTCTTGACTGATATTCGCCAACAACGCTGCGTGGGTATTGATACCATCAATTGTGCCGGTGAAGCCTTTGCCATTCTGAGCGCTATTTCGAGAAGTCGCTTTTTCATAAAATCCCAAATAATCCGCCCTATCGTCCCACCAATGGTCATCAAGATTATCCAGGGCCAGGTTCATCCAATCTGCCTCAATGGACTGACCATCCGACAGATAAGGTGTACCTCCGAGCGCTTCCATCATCGCCATAATTCCTACCGTAGCATATTCCTGCTGAAAGATCCATTTTTCGTCTTTTGCCCAAGGTGCCCCAAAAGCAGTTTGGTTGGTCTCATCATAAGTAAAATACCAACCATCATGCTGACGATCCCACCCTTTTTCATAAAGAAAGTTGAGCGCACGACGGGCATGTTGTAGATAGACGATATCTCCGGTAAGCTGAAAAGCACGGGCAAATGCATAGGCGGACCTGCTGATTGCACACAAACTTTTATATTCGTAGCCTTCCCATCCACCACTTTGATCAGGAAGCGGCACTCCATCTAAATCAGCGAATGTGAAATAGCCCCCTGAAGGGTCTTCCAATGAAATATGAAAGTCTGCAACACCTTTTACAAAGTCGATATTTTGCTCGGGGAATTTTAAAAATTGCGAGTTCACGCTTTGTGACCAAGCAGGTACAGCTACAATGAGCCATAAAAAAATGAGTAGGTGTTTCTTCATTTTAGATGATTTAAGTTTGGCACAAATTACGCCTATCAGTGGCATAATAAATTGAAAAATCTTCATTAGAGGAGGACGATTGGTTAATTATTCGCTTTGCCTGTAAGGAAAGGCTGCCCGTAAAATAATCACCACGCGTTTATAAATTAAGAGAGATCTTTAGGGTTTAGCGATCATACTAATGAATCAGAAGGCGATTAATAATGAAATAGAGGACATTGCATTTTCAGCATCAAATCCTAATCCATCGCCCTATCGCGAGAAGCCCTCTCGTGATAGACAAATAGCGGTTTTATTGTATTATTATTTTCCACGGGATGCCACCCGAGGCTATTGAAAAGGTACCTTCGGCACATGTACTGCGCGCTTTTACCATCAAATCCCAACCCATCACCCTATCGCGAGAGTCCCTCTCGTGATAGACAAATAGCGGTTTTATTGTATTATTATTTTCCACGGGATGCCACCCGAGGCTGTTGAAAAGGTACCTTCGGCACATGTACTGCGCGTTTTTACCATAAAATCCCAATCCATCACCCTATCGCGAGAGTCCCTCTCGTGATAGACAAATAGCGGTTTTATTGTATTATTATTTTCCACGGGTTGCCACCCGAGGCTATTGAAAATGTACCTTCGGCACATGTACTGGACGTTTTCATCAAGGTTGAAACCTCGACTTAACAAAGTGAAACCCATATAAATGGGTTGGGCTTGACCTGCAAATGGGTACCCGATCTAAAAATTATGCAGCTAAGTATTCGGTCAAAAATAAATCGATAAGGGTGACTGGTGATCAGTGCCTCATGAGTGCCAGATTATGCACTCCAATCACTGATCACAATGACCATTCATATGATCTCAGTACCCTTTATATTAAAAGCAATGATTACACTTTTACCTATGGGATGTTCATTCAAAGTCAGGGTTTTGGCGCCATATGCTTTCATCAATCTTGTGTTTACTCCATCCCGATAACACCGATTCTATTTTTCAGTTTTTTTGGCTTCGGCTTTTTCTCCTTGCTTAAATTTGGGTAGGCTTTCTATTGTCTCAGGAATAAACTGAACCACGCCTGTTTTTAGATTATAAACTGCCCCAACAATCAGGACTTTACCTTCGGCAAAACGTCGACTTAAAACAGGTTCGAGTCCACGGAGCAACTGAACTTGCTCCAATACATTGGTTCGAATGGCAATATCAATAGCTTCCTCCTCACTTTCCCCATGCGACTTTGCCACCAAAGAAGCGGGCTTAATAGCATTAATCAGGGTAACAATATGCCCAGGAGGATTTTCAGGAAGTTTCATGGCGGCCTGCACTGCTCCACAAGATTCATGGCCCAACACCACAATCAGTCGGGTGTTTAAAAATTCGGTGGCATACTCAATGGTTCCATAAGAGGCCTCGGCCATCACCTGCCCTGCCGTTCTTGTAATAAATAAATCTCCGACCCCCTGATCAAAAATAATTTCATTGGGCACCCTACTGTCGGCACAACCGATAATGGTCGCAAATGGCTTTTGTCCCAGTTCATTATTTTTGAGATCGGCATCGGTTTGTCGTGGTCTAATGCTTTTATTTTCAGCAAACCGTTTATTACCGTAAATTAATTTTTTCAAGCCATAATATGGGTCCACATAGGCGCTATCACGGTCGGCGAAGTACTGGTTGTCCTCAAGGTGAAGAAGTTCGGTCACCTTTTCCGCTTGTTGACCATAACTTTCCAAACCTGCTGCCAGTAGGAGCAATGTAATCAGGAGAAAACGGAAATAATGTCTGGTAATCTTCGAATTTGCCTTCATAATATCAGTAAGTGTTGAATAATTGCTGTTGTAGACCTTGCAACATCACGTTGTGTGATTATGTTATGATCCCCGATTCATAGGCACAAAAAAAGGCTGTAGCAATCATTGCGCTACAGCCTCTACTGATATTAGATGAAGTTGTTGATGCTCTCCAGCTGCTTAGTCGGCCACAAACTTGGAAAGCGGTATATTTTTTACAGCCATTAAGCGGTTACTGCTGCGATCGACTGTTCATTCGCCTCACGGACATTGAAGGTGATTTGGTCGAAATCACCTGTTGCAATTAACGGTTTTGTCGCTAACCACGAACCGCCCACAGCCACCACATTTGGTGCCCCGAGGTAGTCGTTCATGTTTTTCAGGCTCACCCCACCCATAGGAATAAATTGCACCCCAGTGTGTCCGTAAGGACCCGCAAGAGCTTTCAGCATCCCGATGCCACCTGCTTGCGTTGCAGGGAACAATTTCTGCACCTTACAGCCCAGCTCCAGGGCAAGCTCCACTTCCGAGGGACTCATTACGCCAGGAATAAAAGGTAAGCCGATCGCTTTTGCTTCTTTAACCACTTCAGGATTGAAACCCGGTGCCAATGCAAAAGATGCACCTGCGGCCTTGGCCTGATGCAGCTGTTCTTTGGTCAGGATTGTTCCCGCACCAATGTGCATCTGTGGCACTTCCTTTCGAATCAGGGCGATACATTCAGCGGCCTCCTCGGTTCTGAAGGGGATTTCCATCAGTGCTAACCCACCTGCAAGAATGGCTTTTGCGGTCGCTACTGCCTGCTCTTTTTTGGGGATGGTTACCGCAGGGAGGACTTTTATTTTATCAAAAATTTCCATGATGATGAACTTAAATACTTCCGAATGCGGCCTTCACTTTCTGCGTCAGCACTTCCACAGCCTGATCACGAACTTTCTCACCATTGGCGAAATCAGCTTCACTTGGCTTGCCATTGATACCACCTGAGGCAGGATCGAGTTCGTAACGTGAACGGATTTTGTACCACGGTTTCTCTACCTTGAAATCCTTTACCCGATCCATATACACTGCTGTTCCGCAAGCTACCGCCACTTCCGTTTCGCCTTTATCGGCATGGTGGATACCGCTGATGCCACAGTCCGACCACCAGTTCCAGCAAACGCCTTTGAAGTCAGGGTATTGTTCCCAAACCTTATAGAAAGCCAATTCACATGGTGCTTTATTGGCACCATGACCGGTAATAAAAATGACTTTTTTGAATCCTTGCTGACAAAGATTTTTGGCAAGATCGACGATTACCTGCGAAAACACCTCTACGGACAGCCCAAGACTGCCAGGGTACTCGCGCATTTCATCGGAAAAACCATAGGGTAAAGTCGGAACGATAATCGCCCCTGTATTTTTTGCCACCGCTCTACTGAAATAAGTAGCGGAATCGATATCGACACTTACGGGAAGGTGTGGCCCATGTGCTTCCACCAATCCAACAGGAACAAGCACAGGAATATTACGATCAAGCTCATTGATCTCGTCTGATGTTAAGTTAATCCACTCTTTCATAATGGTATTATTTCGAGGTTTAAAATTGGGGTTGAATGATGCCGTTTCGCACTGCATAAAAAATAACGGTATAGGTCAGGCGCTCAGGCCTGACCCTACCAAAATTGGGATCATCATGGAAATCCCCTACTCAAGGAAATCATGGTCTATATCACCCCTTAAATATTATTGCGAATGCTTAAACCGCCGCCGCCTGTTTTTGCAAATACGCCTGCAGGTAGGCTACAGCCCCCACTACACCTGCATATTCCTGATGTTTAGCCACCACAATATCGATGGTGCCAGAGGGAAAACGGAAAATCCGTTCACTAACCTTTGTGCGCAGCTTATCAATAAAAAGATCAGCTGCGAGGGTTGCCCCACCGCTCAGAATAATGCGTTGCGGTTCGTAGGCATGTACCGTATTGATCAGCATAACGGCCACATTTTCTATCCATTGCTCGAAAACATCAATACACAACTGATCCCCCGCACGAACGGCATCTACTACCGCTTTAAAATCGATGCTATGTGGGTCAGAAAAATATTGATCTTCCAGGATAGAAGGCACTCCGCGCTGAATCGTCTCTCTTGCCATCAGGGCGAGGGCGGTTGCAGAGCAAAGGGTTTCACAGGTCCCATAATTTCCTGTCAGGCATAACGACTGAGAGGATTGCTGCATCACCATATGCCCAATCTGGGTACCAAACTGAAAGTGTGGATCTTCATCAATGTTGCCGTTGATCATGACCCCCGAGCCAATGCCTGTCCCGATGGTCAGCACCACCGCCCAATCAACATCTTCCGCATATCCCCCATGTTTGGCCGCATACATTGCCAATCTGCCGTCATTATTACAAATCACCGGAATGTTGAACTTCTCGCGAAGCATGGGCACGATGGGGAAACCTTCAAGGTTCTTGAATTTGCCCGGAAGGAGCACCACCCCTTTTTCGGGATCCACCCCACCGCTAAGGCTCAATCCAATACCTGTCGGTCGGCCTTTCTCTGCAATTTGCTTTTCGGTGAATTCTACAATGGTATCAAAAAGTTGCTGTGCGCCCTCATTTGCACGGCTCGGAACAGCGAAGGTCTCCTTTAGCATTCCGTGGGCATCAACGATCCCCACTTTCAGCCTTGTTCCCCCTACATCATAGCCAATAGCGTAATCTTCCATGACTTTGTGCTTTAGATAAAAAAATGAAACTTATTTTAACGCAATATACCGCCGTTTTTCTCCAAAGTATCCTGAAGATCAGCAACGTTGATATTGCCCGGCTGTGTATCTGTTTTCAATGCCAAAACCGCCGCATTACCAACAGCCTCACCCATCACCATACACTGCGCCATCGAACGCACGCTACTATGCGCTACATGCGATGCCGAGAAACAACGACCTGCCACCAATAGGTTTTCAATTTTCTGAGGAACCAAGGTACGGAAAGGGATACCTACCGTTTTGCCGTCAGGCAAGTACTGCCATCTTACGCCTTCACCATCGTGGTGGTCTTCCATAGGTGCCCCACACAAACCAATCTGGTCGTCGAATTTTTTTGCTGACAAAACATCTTCCGAAGTCAGGCGATACTGCCCGTGAATACGACGGGTCTCCCGTACACCAATCTGCATACCGTAAGTTGACAATTCGGCTTTCTCGTATCCTGGAACATAATCACGCAAGAAACGAATGTACTCAATCGCCTGCAAACGTCCTTCGATCTCGGCATGGCTCAAGAATTCCGGATCCGCTGCATTGATGGTTACGTCTCCTTCTTTTCTGAAAGAAGTCAAACGCGTCATGATCGTTGCGGTCATATGACTCACTGGCGTGATATGATCACTCCCCTCTTTACGAGGCAAATTGTATTTTCCTGATGCTGCGGCTTCTTCCATCAAAGCGTTGATTTCCTTTTTGGCAATCGTTTTACGCTTCTCACAATCCACATTCACCATCTTGAAAGTGGTGGTCAATGTTTGCGCTGGATCCACTGCACCGGCCAATTCATAAGGCGCTTCAGCCTGGTGACAGATATCTGCATCACCTGAAGCATCGATGATTTGCTTGGCTTCATAATATTTTAAACCATCCTTGGTTGCCACAACCAAACCAATGATTTTATCACCTTTTTTAACTACATCGGTAACGTGTGCATTCAACAAAATGGAACAGCCCGCCTGCATCAATAATTTCTCCCAAACCACTTTCAAGTACTCTGGGTGGTAAGTAACGCCCGTTCCAGCACCAAAAGTATTCGGGCGCTCAAAGCTCGCATTGTATTCTCCCAAACCTTTGACTACATCGTCAGCAATACCACCAACCACTTTAATCGACTGGCTTCCTGGGGTGTAATATCCATAAAAAGTATCGAGCACAGCCGTAGATGTTCCACCGATAAATGGCAAACGCTCGATGATCAATGTTTTTGCTCCTGCTCTGCTGGCAGAAATTGCTGCTGGCGAACCCGCAGATCCTGAACCTACAACGATCACATCGAAGCAATCGATCAAGGGTAATGATTTATGATAATTATGCATGGTAGATAATTTTATTATTTCAAGATTAAAAAAAGAGCCACTACTTAGTGGTTTAGTGATGTAGGGAGGTTTTAGACCATGATTACCTTGACTGAAAGGATTACCATGATTGTTGATTTGTAAGTGACAGCTTAGGAAATCTGTGGACAAATAGGTAGCCCTTTGTATTTTATATTCGGTTCTTACTTGTCGGAATCCGTCCAAGCGAGACGCTTGAACTAAAGGTTACACATTACTTTTCCTCCCCCCTGATAATATTGTGTGATGCTTAATATCCATAGTTCAAGCGAGCTGCCTGAACTATGAATAGCATATATAAAAACTTAGCTCACACTCCAACCTCCGTCCACTTTCAGGACTTCGCCAGTGATCACTTTACTCTCTTGGCTCAATAAAAATACGGAGGTTTTTGCCACATCTACGGCATCCATCACGCCGCCAACTAATGGTTGTTTTTCGGCCATGAAGTTTACAATCTCCTCGTTTTCAGAAGCTCTCGCACTCATGCGTGTCAACGCCAAGCCCGGACAGATTGCATTCACACGAATTTTGTCTGCGGCATATTTTGAGGCCATCGACTGACTCATGCTGATGATCGCTCCTTTGGCCGCAGCATAGGCAATGGTAGAGAAGAATTTCGGCTCTGGCGACATGCCCAAAATACTGGACATGTTTAGGATCGTTCCTCTGAGGCCATTTTCATCCACCTCTTGCGCCAACATCACGTTCACTACCTCTCGGCACAAACGGTATTGAGTGGTCACATTATTGGACATGGTTGTCGCCCATCCTTCTTCGGTACATTCATGTATAGGACCATCACCAAAACGGCGACCACTGATCCCTGCCACATTGTACAGCCCGTCAATACGACCGTGCTTTTCTTTGCAGGCTTTCACCAAACGCACTGCCAATTCCGGATCGGTAAGGTCACCCACCAAATAGTCGGCCTCGCCGCCCAACTCCAAAAGGAGTTCCTTCAGTTCCTGGCATCGTGCTTCATTTCTTCCGCAGAAAAAAACTTTCGCTCCCTGCTGTACAGCGAGCTTCATCGTTTCGGCAGCTATTCCCGAAGCACCTGTAATAATGAATATTTTATTTTTCATGCCCCGCTGGAGTTAATGCTTCTTCTACTGGCTTCACTGCCTCAGGGTTATACATGGCGCGTGCATATCGTTTGCGTTGGTCTGCAGTCCACTCATCGTAGTTATCAGCGGTATTATTGATGTGCATGTTACGCAACACATGGTGGTGATATCCACGCTGATCCAAAGTACGGATCGTCATTTCGTTCAAAGACTGAATGACCGATAATGCCCCGATAGATGAAAGTGGACATACCTGATACTGATCCAAATCGCCATCTACGGTAACCGACAAATCACCATAAGGCATCGAGTTGTCAATGAAGATAGCGTTTTCTGCCTGATCTGTTACATCACTCAAATTCATGCCCGTGCTGTGCTTAGGCTTGGCACCTTTGGACTGAACCTCAGAGGCAATGGCAATCAATGGATTGTTAGGATATCTTTTATTGAAAGTCAAGGCCATATCCACTGCTGCAGGGGTTGTTCCCGTAGCGGTGATTACCAACATCACGTCTTTTGGTCCTACTTCATATTCTTTCAGAATATTTTCGGCAATACCTTCGTAGCGCTCAATACCTTGATTAACACGGATACCGTTCACCCCAACAACGTCGGTGAAAGAAGTCAATCCTGTCTGCAAAATACCGTGAAAACCAGTCAAGGCACCCATACGGATACACACTTCTTCGACAGAAATACGCGAGTGGCCATTGGCATACACATACACCACACCACCATCCATAATGGCATCAGCAAACTTGCCTGCAACGGCCTGCAATTTTTCCTGTTGTGCTAACAAACCGTTTTTGATCTTGTCCAATTGCATTGGAAAGGTCAGTGCTACTTGTTCGGATTTTTGACTCATATCTTTAAAAAAATTGTCCTACTGCCTTTTATGCGAAATCCAGTTCGGCTACAGAAGGGTTGATTTGTTTTGATTTATATCTATATTCAGTTGCGGGCGCAATGATTTTCGAGTATTCGAAAGGTCTTTTATCTAACAGATAAGATACCCGCTTGATGACTAAAACAATGTCGGTTTTCAATTCAAAAAGTGACCGCTCTTCTTCGGTTGCGGCACGTGCATAAACTTCTTCTTCTGCGATTGCAGGCACATGTCCGTATTTTTGCTGAATCCATTGGTATAAAGATTCCTGATTCAGGTTTTCAGCTTTAAGGTCAGGAACTAAATCGAAGGGCAGCTCATTATGCATTAAGCAAATGGCTTTACCATCAATTCCCCTTACACGGTTTACGCTAATTGTGTAACCTCTTGATTTAATCCTCAAAAGATTGGCCACCTTAGCGCTGGGTTTGGTTTTCTCCACTTCCACCAATAGGGTTTCTGGCTTTTTCCCTATGGAGGAAATACTGTCGGTCCAGCTTGAAACCCCAACGTGGTTATCCATCAATGGCTTTTCTTTCACGAAAGTTCCCTTACCGGCGATTGTTTCCAAAATCCCCTCATTCACCAAATGTGAAATGGCCCGCTTCACCGTAATCAGGCTGGTATCCGTAGCTTTGGCAATTGCCGTTTGCGTGGGAATTAGCTGCCCTGCCCGATACTCCTGTTCTATCAGTTCGGTAAGGTAAGTGAGCACTTTAATATATAAGGGTTGTTTCGTCTTTGCCATGGTAAAAAATAACTATGCACAAATATTATAATATTATACTATTTATGCAAATCCTGCGTGTGAGAATGTTACAAAATTTCAGATCACGAACCATTAAGCACCGACCAAAACCACTCAAAGGACTCACAATCAGCACGTACAATTATATTTTATTTTTTCAGGTGCTGAGATTACCTCAGAAAAAACCTTTAAAATTCCTTGTTGACTATTAGTTCAGATTGCGGACATCCTCCCAAAAGCAAAAAATGCCCGCCAAATCAGGCGGGCATTTCGTTTTTTTTTCTTGTAATGTTTCCTGGTTCGGAAGCCCCACCAATTCTACTTGGTTGTTTAGGGCCCACAAATTACCGTTCCGTATTTGGGTTACAGCACTACCTTCTGATCAGGCGTCTGAAAGATTGTTGTGCAGGCAAATAGACCATATAAATACCTGTGGGTAAAGTATGAATATCACAGCGACCATCGCCCTGATCAAATTCAATGGACTGCTTTAAGATTAACCTTCCTGCAGCATCATAAATGTGGATTTCATGCCCTACTTCAGGATTCAACCCTTCAAAATACAAAAGCCCATCGTTAGGATTGGGGAAACATGTCCATTCTTCGGCTGGGAAATCGGTATGGAGCACCCGCGTATTTTCCCGATCGAAATAGAAAGTCCCCACCCTTGCAATATAATTGGCAATCACGGCCTGATCGGTCGCATATAATGTCGTCCATTGCTGCTGATCATTAGATCCATAACAGACAAAGCTGCTGACTCCTCGACGGGAGGCGTTGGATTGAATACGAATTCCATTGGGGTGAATTTCATTGCCTTCGCCGAGATCCACAGTAACGGCTACAGGAAAGTCGGTGCCCACAGCCCAATCGGTATTTTTTCCATCGAACATCTTCCAGCTGCCGGCCGTAACAGCGGTGGCTCTGTCCTGATCATTGACCGTCAGTTTTGGCGAGGGATAGGCCGCAGATTCCACCAGCCATTCCAACTCCTGAAGGGTTACGGGCAAATCATCAATATCATCCCTGATTTCCATCTTCAAATACCTGAAAGGAACCAAAAGCGGTAAAACTTCGACGGTCAGCTGTTGCTCAAATCCCCCATCATCCGTTTTTAGCGTGATGACGGCTGAGCCTGCGTTCTGAGCCGACAAAACGCCCACGGAATTAACACTGATGATATCGGGCTGACTGCTGCTGAAATGCACCTGCTTATTGGAGGCATCAACTGGCGCCACCTCATATTGCAATGTCGCCTGTTCGCCTTCAGTAAGGGAAGTCACGGCCCCTGTAACCTCAAGGCCCGTTACTGCAATAGTCAGAGGCTCAAAGCGTGCTGTAAAAACTTTTTGTTCATAATCTTCCACACTAATATCGCTGCGGTCATACAAGACGGTCCATTGGTTTAAATCATTGGAACCTTCACAGATCAAATCGGTAATTGCATTGGAAACGGAATTTACGTTCACCGTCAGGCTGTCTGGTGTAATGGCCGTGCCGTTGCCCAAATCGAGGGTAATACTTGCCGGGTACTGATTGATAATATCCCAGGTTGGGGATTTGCCGTCATAAGCACGCCAGGCAAGGTCCGGCGCAACGGTTGCCCATACCTGATCATTATTGGTCAGGTAAGTAGTCGGAAAACCCGCACCTTTGGCATGCCATCTCAGTTGATGGATTTTCACTGAAGCGGTTCCCGCCCTGGCCGTCATTCTTAAAAAACGAAACGATGTATTGCTTGTCGGCGGAAGGACCACAGGTGGATCCGCAGGTGCATCAACAGGTTTACGCCATAAGCCCATCCCCGAGGAGGCGATATAAAAGTAAGGCACGCCATCGCTCTCAAAAACAGTCGCCTTTCTTGCACGAGGGTATTTTAATCGGTTTTCTCCCTCGCCGGAAAAATCCTCCCAGCTTACTTCCCCACCATCAATTCGGCCACGAAGCGCTGCATAGCCATGCCGGCGTTCGCCAGTGATGGTCACAAAAATCTGTTGGCCAAAGCCCGCAATTGCACCAATTGAAACACCATCTCCTGCCACATACCATTCCTCTTTGTTGGTCGGGCGAACTTGCTTGATTTGTGTGCTGTTTAAAACGGAATGCCAACTGCTCCCCTGATCAGAAGACAGGTACAGGTTGCCATTTTGATCTCCTATACAAAGGTAAGTAAGGCTTTGATCTGCCCATACTGTTAGTTCTGCTTTGGCACCCATACCAACATTGGAAATATCATTAATCTTGGTCCACACGGGCGCCGCTGCTTCGAGTTGTTCAATTCGCCACAGACCATTACTTTGTAATGCATACAAACAATCGCTGTTCTGCGGATCAACGAATACTTCATTGACTGAATTAGACTGCCCTGCCACCTGCTGCCAATCGGCTGTTGAAGTACCATCGATAAGCCCCACAATATCGGAATGTTTAAAAATACCTTTTTCTGTGGCGAGATAGACTTTGTTGTAGTCTGCTTTATCATAATCAATCGCATAAATACGCGGACCATTTCCGTTGTTTTGCGTCAGACCATTTAAACCCGGCGAATTTCCTCCGATTAATTTCATCCCGCTGCGCAGGTCGTGGGTCTGCGGATTGATTTTAGCCCCATGTACCTTACCAATGGAATAACTAAATCCGCCACCGTAATTACTCACGCCACCCGTGATAACTACCGGCGATTCCTCGAATGGAATTACGGCCATTGCCCCACAATCATTTACTCCACCAGGCAAGTGAATGCGTTTCCAGGTCGCCCCGTTATCACTGCTGTACACAAAACCATTGTCTGCCTGCCCCTGCGCTATAAACTGACCAATACCAGCCATCGACCAATTGAAGGTAGAGGCAATTCCGCGGTTGTTATATCGCCCATTGGATTGTTTTTCTGTCCAGCGAGGCTGCCAATCCGTTAAAAAGTTTCCTTGCGTATTCCAGGTGTAAAAGCCTTCATCACTCGTTACCCATATCGCTCGCTCCCAACTTGCAGGAGTATAACCATAATGACCTGCCTTTGGCGAGGTTTCTTTCCAGCCATAATCGTAGTCCCACTCCGTACCACTCACCTTATTGAAGATTTTTTGTTGCTCAACAATGGTGGGGGTTTGTTGTTCCCAGCTGATGACCGTTTCCCACAAACCATTATGATCCGAGGATACCCGACAGCCCAACAGCAAATGATGGGTATTGCCCGTATCGCGAGGGTCAATCCTCGGTCGCCACCAATCTGTTTCCACGGCCAAAGCCGCAGACAGGTCTGCCCATGCTACCACTTCTGTGCTCCTGCCATACAATTTATACTGACCCGCCACCGACGTTTCATAAACTGCATAAACGTACTGCCCATTCGGACTGACGGTAACACCGCGGGAACGCCCTGTACCCGTAGGCGCAGGTAACTTTTCCCAGCTGAAATTACTGCCGGTTCTGATGCCTTTATATATTCCTGCTTCTGCGGAAAGATATATCGCCTTTGTAACGGGGTCAACAGAAATATCATAAGTGTTTTTCTCAATCACTCCTGTATCATAATAGGTGAGTGCCCACGATTTTCCGTGATCCACAGAAAAAGCCATTGCTCCTGCTCCGGTGGTCGGGTGTGTGTTGGCTTCCTTGAGCACTGATGCCCATTTGTTCATCCAGCCATTCCCCGCATAGATCACCTGGGGGTCGTCGGGTGCAATTGCAATAGCTGCCACGGGCCCTTTCACCCCATCGTTGTCCGCATCCCACGGATCAAAAAATGTCTGATATTGCCATGTAAGCCCACCGTCGTCAGAAATTTCCAGCCCGAAAAGTCCGCCATTATAAATCCGCTGCGGATTGCCTTCTTCCACTACGGTAACAAACTGCATCAGGTGGTGATGTTCGTGTACACCTGCAGGGCGCCAACTAAGGCCATTGTCCTGCGAAATACTGAGGCCTTCCATATCGGAGTTAAAAAACACCTTGCCTTCCGTATTGGGGTCAAAATATAGGCCCTGTACCTGTCCCCCTCCTCCAGGATGCAATAACTCCCAGTGTTGTGCCCAAAGCTGAGCGTGAAAAAATGGCACCAGCATACATGCCAGCGCAACTTTGAGAAAGTAAAACTTAATCCTCATAGTGGTTCTGTTAATGGTTATTTTGGGTTCTTTGCCGGCAAAGCCCAAAGACTGAATTACCGACTTAGGGAAAAAATCAAACAGAACGATATAAAGGCTACAAACCCGCTGAAGAAACATTTTAGTTGGGAAATCAACAGAAAATAAATGCTGGAAAGCCTGTTTCGTCCCCAAATCATCCCTTCCAAAAAAGGTATAATCAATTTTCAGATTCGAAAAGCCCCCCTATCCTCACAGCCATAAGATTGATACTTTAGCCACTTCGCCGTTGGAAAGCGGCCATTAAACCTGAGGAAATCGCTGGTCTTTATGCCACGCCTCGAAAATTCATTGAATCGGGTAGATGGCTGGTGAAAGAAAATTTCCTCTTTCACCAGTACACCTCCCACACCACCCTGCATACGGATCCGTACAGGGCGGTTTCTTGTCTTGAAATTATTAACCTCAATGACTTTCATTTCCTGTCGTTATCTTTCGGCATAAACACTCTTACCTATTTTCGGATTCCGTCCTATCTTCCAGTAAGGAGTCCCTTTCGGGCATCTGCTATCATCTGCTTTACAGTAACTTTCAGTTGAAAATCTGACAAGATTCAGTCCTTCCATAGATTGTGAGACCTCTGTAGTTCTTACAGCTCATTGCCTCTATGTACTATGACCTCTGCTGACTTCTCGCAATAAACCTTTTTCGACC
This sequence comes from Persicobacter psychrovividus, assembly GCF_036492425.1. Lineage (NCBI taxonomy): Bacteria > Pseudomonadati > Bacteroidota > Cytophagia > Cytophagales > Persicobacteraceae > Persicobacter > Persicobacter psychrovividus. The sequence continues at coordinate 57,594 of NZ_AP025294.1, read as the reverse complement.
AGGTATTACTGTCTGCGAGACCTCCCGCGGTAAGACGACTTAACTTTCTCTCCATCTACCTGCACCATTTACAGCATTGCCTTCCGAGTAGTTTTGGACTTCGTTTTGTTTGGCAAACTTATCCAGACAACACTGCCTCATGATGTTCGTGTCCCTCAGGCCAGAGATTTGCATACAGCTTCCTTCAGATTATACCTCACGGAAACACCCTTGCCTTCTGCTATGTGGTTGGCACTACTAACCCCCACTACGGACTTGCACCGATTAGTTAATCGCCATGCACGGCGCACCAAAAAAAATAGTGTAGCCAATGACTACACTACTATTATGAGGCCTTCAATAACGCCCCCCGCAATGATGTTAAATATAACTCCTTTCCCCCAAAAGAAGTGCTATAATATAACGGCTTGGAATATGCATTCTTTGCCATTACTGATGTATCAAAGGAAAAGAATTTCGCACGGTTGAGTGGCTATAAATCATTAAAATAAGTGGATTAATGGACCGGAAATTTACCACAAAGCGCTATTTACGGCCTTTGATAATGCTGAGGAAAATATTACTGGGTAGGAGACCTTGTTAATAGCAGATAAAGAGGCTTAATCAGCATAAATATCGACCTCATGATTCAGGCTACAGGCCATGAGGCATTTTGCTGAAATTACCAACTTCTTTTCCGACCGATAATGCAGGCAAAAAATCCATGTATTTGCCTTTTAGAGAAGTCACCAAAAAATAGACGATACCTATCCGAAACTGAGGACAAATTTTAAATCAATTTATGGCTATACATGAAAATTGGATCCGATAAAAATATCAGATCCTAAAATGAGGTTGCACACTTTGTGGGATAGTGTCTATTTCAAACGCGATAAATTCTCAGAATCAGGTTTATTAAATAATGAATCAACCACATTGATCTCCGTATTTTTCAATCGGTGTCAACTTCCGGTTCACTTCATCAATCACTTCAACTCCTCCGCCTTAAACCAATCCAAATTCTTTTTCTCCTCGCTAAAGTGCATCCCGATCAACACGATCTTCCGGCCATCATTCAAGTACGGTTCGTAGTATTTTTTCTTATGAATCTGATCCAAAGCTTCACCTCTGTCGCCATCTTTCGGCTTCGCTGCATTGACTTTGAATTCGATCACATAAATATGCGTTGGGCTTTCCATCACCATATCGATCCGACCTGCTGAATTGGTTTCTTCCGTTCTGCACTTTAGCCCCAACCCAGCCATAAAACTAAACATGACCGAAGCGTAATACCCCTCATACTTCTGGATATTATTTTGTACATAATTATTGAAAGGAATGGCGGCGAACATCGCACGGACACTGGTTTCGAATCCATCTAAATCATTCTTGAATAAGCTCCGAACAGCTTCATTGCGTTTCAAAAGGCGATTGGATTCAACCGAAGTTAGGCTAACCAAAAAGAGCATATTCAAAGTCATTCGAACTTCACGATTTGGGGTGGAAAGCACATAGCTTCTCCCACCAAAAGGCTCCTGAATCTCTTCCGTAATCGTCAAATAGCCCGCCTGCCAAAGCAAAGAAGGTAAATTCAAATTACTTAGTGTAAATTGCTTTAATTCCTGGGAAGATAATTCCAAATTTTCCAGATCATACGTTTCATACGCACCTTTCTCAAACATCTTGGTCAAAAATGAAGGCTGACCTGAGTCCCACCAATAATTATCATATATTCCATTCTCACTGAGGAATAATAAAATATCGAAAGGATTATAAACAGCATCACCGAGGTAGTTATACCCATTGTACCATGCTTTTACCTCCTCCATATCGATACCCTCAAAGTAATTGCCAAAACAGGTATCCAATTCCTGCTGGGTAAATCCACAAATTGTCCCATATTTTGGACTAAGGGTAATGTCCTTGAAGTTATTCGCTCCACTGAATAGTCCAACACCCGTAAACTTGGTGATCCCCGTCATGAAGCAAAAACGGACATACTGATCCGAGGCTTTGATGGCTGAATAAAATCCACGAAGAACATCCAAAGAGCTTGAAGCTAAGTCATCGTCATTCGATAATGTATCCTGAATAGGTTTGTCATACTCATCGACCAAGATTACTACCTTTTGATCAAACTTTTGATAAATTCTCAAGATTAATTCCTCAAATGCTCCGCCAAGGCTGTCTGTAATCTTCAGCTCAATATCATGAAATTCAGCATTTCGATTCAAATTAATCCACAGCCTTGTTTCTACTGCCTCTAAATTCTTGTAATTGGTTGCACTCAAATCAATCCGAACCACTGGAAATTTCGCCGACCAATCCCATTTATCATGGATATATAAGCCTTCGAAAAGCTCATGCTTTCCTTCAAAAAGAGCCTGCATGGTTGAGCATAGCATCGACTTACCAAAACGACGAGGGCGGGAAAGGAAATAGTAACCTTTTGTAAGTTTTGTCATTTCGTGAATATGTGCTGTCTTGTCTATATATAGATAGTCAGCACCTCCTGTTCGAAGGTCTTCAAAAGTTTGTATTCCGATTGGCAAGGCTTGTCTTTGGCTCATGGGGTTGTCCATTAATTTGTATGGTGGTTAAAGATACTGAATTTTGGGGAAATGATGTGTTTACGATTCCTGAATGATTGATTATACCTACATCTCCACTCCAAAATCCATCGCTCTCCGCTTCCGCTTTTTCTTAAATAAATCATCGTCGTCATCATCACGCTGTTTACCGCCATGACCTGTGCCACTGCCTAAAAAGATAAATACTCCTGCTATTCACAGCTATGAAAACTCACGGGCTCGTGGGTTTTCCTCTTATTCCCTTCCAAATTAATTTTTAAATCCTTGGCCAGAAAGCCTTCCGTCTTAAATTCCATCGGTTTACAGGTTAGTGGATTTTGAGCTCATACCTTACTGATATTGAATAGCTCGCGTGTTCCCAAGCCAACACTTGACCATTTCGTGCTGAAACTTGCGCAGAACATGCAACTAATACCGAAAAAATGAGCTGACCTTTGTGTTGTTATTAATTTACAGGGTAGCATAGGCTACTTTGTACCGTCATCTTTTTAATTGCTCATGAAACCGATGATTGATTATAAGATAAAAAACATTAATTGTATCCTTTTTTGACAACATGAATTTCACTACAAAACTTAAAACGTACCTCGTTAGCCATCTTCGATTCAACAAAACTGATAACCAATGGCATACTCAACTATTTTATGCACTCAGCCTGAGTTTACCTTTCGTCATTGGCATCTATTTTCAGCAACTCCAGGTGGCTATTCTGGTCGTGGTGGGCATGCTTACTATATTTCTAAAATCGATGAAGGCGTCATTGCCCGAAAAAATGCGTCAGGTATTTCTGTCGGGGGTTTTATTATCCGCCTTTTTCGGCTTAGGGGTACAGCTTGGCCCTTACAAAGGGGTGCTGTTTCTCATTATTCCACCAGTTATTTATCTCATCTATAAATTAGCGTATTGGGCAAGGTTTAAATCTCCCGGTCAGTTTTTTATTTTTATTGCTTTCATGGTCGGGACCTACTCCCGAATCGATGAAACCAACTATCAGCTGATCTTGATTTCCATTGGGTATATACTGACAGGAACGTTTTTTGCGATGCTCGGCTCGTATATTTACCATTATCTGGCATGCTCAAAAATGACCGAAAAAACCATCTCTGAGCCTATCAATTGGCAATACGTGGGTGCTTTGGCCATCATCGTTCCTGTAGCCTTTTTAGCAGGAGATGGCATCGCCGACATTCGGCCATATTGGGCGCCAATCTCCGCTTTTTCTGTTTTAGAGGGAATGGAATTTTCTCATATTTCACAGCGACTCATGAATCGACTAACCGGAACCTTCATCGGTCTATTAATCAGCCCAGCTATTTTGGAATTAATGACCTCCCCGATTATGGCGATGATCATTTTCTCTTTGTCCGTTTTCTTTCTTGTCTTTTTCTTGTTCCGAAATTATTTGCTGACCATGGTTGTCGCTACGCCCGTCACCCTAATTATTTGCAGTGCCAACCAAACCGTCATAGGGCCTTTAACACAGGAGCTCATGCAGGAGCGACTATTTTTGGTTATCATAGGTGGTTTTATTGGCTGGTTGGGTGCCTATTTGTTTTCCTATAAAAAATGGAAGTGGGCATTTTGAAGCTGCAAATAGGAAAAAGAATCCCCTTCTGATTTTTTCTGATCACAGCCCCACTCAACAGTATCCAAAAAGAAAGTACTTCCTCTGAACCTGTCAAGGGCAGATTGTTCCTGCCGCAGACACAGCACAGGAATACCCTTGACAAGATTCATGGAAGTACTTGATAGCTCGCACAGATGTTTTGAGTGCAGGGAAAAAAATTTAAATTGCACAAATTGCGGTCTGAAAATGAAAGAATTTTAAACCCTTATTTTCCGGCAATTAATTCATGCCCCTTCTGAATATAGATTTCATTGTAGGGCACACCTGCTGCATCGAGGGTTTTGAAAAGCTTGCTCAGCTTACGGTTCATCTTTCCAACTTTACGATTTTGCTGAGGACTCCAGGCAACTTCCGCCAATACTTGCATGCGAGGGAAAACTCGAATACAAAGGGTCTTTTCTGAGGTTACATACTCGGTCCACAGGTTTCCGGCCACCCCCTTAATCTTATCCTGATATTGCGGTTCAAGCGCTGCGGGCATCGGGTTCCAGTTATATATTCGGTCAATAGGCGTTACAGCTGGAAAACCAAGCGGTTCATATTTGTCCTTTTCAGCAGTGGCGTAATGGTCAAAATAAGTACGGTTATTCGGGCACTGGATTACCGGATTCCCTCGACGTGCACCAACCACAGCATTATCCTCTTTTGTCCAAAATCTCCATTTAAAAACCGTTGCGGTATTGCTGATATTACCATCAAGAATTTCATCCCAGCCAGCAATAGATTTACCATATTGTTTGACATGCTTTTCCATGGTTTTCATGAACCATGCTTGCAAATCTTCCTCATGCGGCAAGTTCAGCTTTTTCATCAAAGCCTGGCAAGACTTACTCTTTTTCCACTGCTCCTTCGGGCACTCATCTCCCCCAATATGGATCGTCTGATAAGGGAACAATTGCGCCACTTCTGTCAGTACATCCTTGGCAAACTGCACAGTTTCAGGTTTTGAAACATCAAGCACTTCATGGGCAATTCCCCAATACTGACGAACTTTGTAATCTTTATTTTCCCCCAGCTCCGGGTAGGCAGTCATGGCTGCCATCATGTGTCCGGGCATATCGATTTCTGGAATCACATCAATATGCAGCTTGGCCGCATAGGCAATAATTTCCTTGATGTCCTCCTGGGTATAAAACCCTCCATAGCGTTTTCCGTCAGTCTCACAGTCAAAAATATCAGGCTTCCACCCCACTTGTGTGCCCGCTCGGAAACCACCCACTTGTGTCAGTTTAGGGTATTTCTTGATCTCAATTCTCCACCCCTGATCATCCGTCAGGTGCCAATGAAATTTATTCAGTTTATTGGCCGCCATATAATCGAGCAACAGTTTTACGGTTTGCTTTCCGAAGAAATGCCGTGCCTCATCAAGCATAAATCCACGATAACCGAAGCGGGGATAATCGGTAATTTCACAGTTGGGCAAATATGCTTTTCCATCTTGTGCAAACTGGAGTTGCTTCAGGGTTTGTTGGGCATAAAATTTTCCCCGCTCATCTTTGCTCCTGATCGTCGCTACCCCATTGTTTATAACAAGCTGATAACCCTCATCTTTTTGGGAATCATCTTGTTGATAGCGAATTTCAGTTTTCTGCTGAAGGCTTGCACCATCGAGTGTATGAAGGCTCACCGGCTCAGGGGTAAGCAGGATTTCGGGCGCGTGTATGGGCTGCTGATTACAGCCCATTGTTGCGACAAATAATAAACCTAATAGTAGTTTTTTCATCTTCTTTATTTAAAGGTCTCATTGAATAGCACTGGAGATCGGAGCACCAATTTCAAACGGAGGCTGATAATCAACTTTCAACAATTGAGCGATAGTTGCTGCAATTTGATTGGTATGAATTTCGGTATCGATCATCTCACCGGTAGTTTTTGTATCAGGGCCCAACACAATCATCCATGTATTGGCGGCATCAGGCAACGCACTTACGCCATGGTCGCGCCAAGAGCTCTTAGGCGACATTCCCCGGCCGTGATCGGTGGTGATGATGAAAGTGGTCTTACCTTTATACTGCTTGATATTTTGCATAAAATCCCATAATTGCCCAATCATCAGATCAGAATTATGTGCCATCTCAATATAGCGATTATAGCTGCCTGCATGTGCATATTCGTCAGTTAAATTGAAAGATACCTGCAACAATCTTGGTTGATGCTGCTTGATATAAGATTTTGCCAACGCGAAAGTCAGTGCATCCTGGCGACAACATCCGCATGGGCCTGTAAGCTTATCCTGCATGCTGAAGAGTTGCTGATCAGTAAAATTATCGGATTCAAATTTGGTAAAGCCAGCGTTTACAAAAATATGACTTCTTTTGCTGTTAAATATTTCGGGATAACGTTCCCAAGAACCAAATACGGCCACCTTATTCTTGAATTTTTTAGTCTTATTAACGACCTCAAAAACTGAGATATTAGGGTTATCCACTTTGGCATTACTATCTACACGCGGGTCGCCATAACCGGTAATCATTTCACTGTAACCAGGATAGGAAATAGCGTAAGGATTGGTTACTGAACAAAAGGCATTGCGATCACGGTTGCCATAAAGTTGCCCTTGTTGAACGGCCGTAGACCATACCCATGGGAAAATTTTTGCCCGACTCTCTACTCGATCACCACCAAATTTTTCCACCATATTTTCGGGAGAGGAAGTCGATTGCTTGTCTTTCAGAATTTGCTGATCGAGACCTCGGTACAGCGTTTCCCAGCGCAAACCATCCAAGGTAACCAATACCACATTTTGTGTCTGTTGTGCCATTGCCGACACGCTCATTAACGAGCACAATAAAATTAAAAACGTTCTCATCATCATCATTGAATAGGTTCAAGAATGTGTAATCCAATTTCTCCAACAGCGGCATAATTACTTTCCTTGCCTGTGGAATGGATTATCATTTTAAAAAATCTTGCAGAGGTGGCTGCAAATGGCTGTTGCTGTGCGTATAAAGTGGGCTGAAATTCTCCGTCAGCAATAACGGTTTTCCAGTGGCTACCATCTTCACTCAACAGTAAAGTGTAACGCATCACCCGACCATACGCACTGTAATATTTAGGCGTGTATAGCAGCTGGTTGACCTGAAAGGTATCCCCCATATCTACCACCAAAAAATGTTCCCCAGAGGCAGGTGGTTGGTTTTCCGACTGCCAGTAAGTAAACGCTTTCCCATCGATAGCATGCTTGGCCAGGTTCCACGGATTAGCGCTACTTACCTCCTGAATTTTCCAGTTGACTTTATTTTGCCCAAAAGCCACTTTAACAAGCTGTCCTTTACTTCGGCCCTCCAAACAGTAAGCACTTATAAGTGCCTGGTTTTGCAACTGAAATGGTTTGGTGAATCGCTTGAATACACCTCCGTTAATTGAAAAATAAATACGTTGATTTTTTGTCGATACCATATTTACCCAACCCGCCTGATCACGGCTGATCTTCGGTAAGTTTAACACCACCGGCGATACCTCTGCACAAGGATTTTCAAGCCCCTCCGCCTGGGCTGTTGTCTTTTTCAAATCTATGGGTTTAAATGACCAACTCAGCTGATATGCTCCAGCTTTCAGCAAATAAGGGTCCTCAATGCCCGGCCCGCAAGTTGCCGTTCCAAGTCCCGCCACCTTTTGATCAATATTCATGGTATTGAAAGCGGATTCTTTCAATTCATTCATATGTCTTGCCTTATCAATATCCTGGTCATCAAAAGGATAAACACTGAAATTAAAAGGCTCATTCGCCTGCATCATCAAGCCATTTCCTTCCCTGTCGGTGAGGGTCATCCAGCGTGTTTCAGATCGGTTCTCATTGTCTTGAGGCACCACCATATTATGATCATAAAGGCTGTGAATATCTCCGCCATAAAGCCCAATTTTCCCGGCAGAACTACGGTCGGAGTAAGTCGCTACGGGACCTTTGCCCAGCCACTGTAACTGATCAATCGCTTTGATTATTTTGGACTGATAACCTACTCTTGCCACAGAATTCAAGCCATCAGGTAGCTGAATATTCGCTTGAAGAACCACGGCACCACCTGCATCAATTAAATATTGCTGGCGGACATTGATGAACGTTTTCAGGGAATCGTTGCGAAGCTCAAGCGGCACCGAGATTTGAAGGAGGCCATTTTCAAGCTTGGTCGCTGTAATGTTTCCACTCACCTGTTGAACCAGTTGGTTCAGTCCGAAATTCTTCCACACTCTTCCACCGTTACCATCACGGATGTCGTTTTCGGTGAGTGGACGGTAAAAGTTCAATGACGGTCCCTGCACGAAACACTCCTGCCCTTGTAGGCGGTAGCTGACGATTTGCCCGGCGTGCTTATCAATCACCATACTGAAGTTGCGGCCATTGACATTCAGTGATTTTTTCGATTCCGACCACTCAAGAGGTGTCTGTTTTTGTACTGAGGCTACCGGCTCATCCTCAGATAAAATAAACTGATCCCAGGCCATTGTAGTGCCCTTAGCCACCAGCCCGTTTCGTTCTTTCGTCTGAAATGAAAAGGTGAGGGTCGTCAGTCCCGACCGGCCAGTTACCTTCGCCTCTTTCAGCTGAATTTGCTTTTGCTGCTGCGGTGCCAGCGCGATGGTTTTTGTTCCTTGCCTGATAACTTCACCATTATTTTCTACGGACCAAACCAGCTCAAATTCATTCAGGTTTGTGAAATAATGCTGATTCTCAATCGTAAAAATCATGGAGGATAAATCGTCAGCAGTAACAGCCACCGACTGATATACCTTTTTCACTTCGTGTAACTGTGGGTTCGCTTTGCGGTCTGGATTAACCAACCCATTGATACAAAAAGAATTGTCTGAGGGCATATTAGTGCCATAATCACCGCCATAGGCGAAATATTCATTGCCATCAGCATCTTTTTCACGCAAGCCCTGATCCACCCAATCCCAGATACAGCCACCTTGCAGGCTTTTATATTGATGTACAGCGTCCCAATAATCTTGCAGCCCGCCACAGGAATTCCCCATTGCGTGGGCGTATTCGCACTGAATTAAAGGCCGAGCAGGATTCGTCTTGGCATACTCAATCGTATTTTTGAGACTCATGTACATGGGGCAATAAATATCTGTATGTGCCTCATGCCCTGCACGCTCATACTGCACAGGACGACTATCATCATGCTCCTTCAGCCATGCGTAAGTTTTCTGAAAATTGATGCCATCTCCGGCTTCATTTCCAAGCGACCAGATCACGACGGAAGCATGGTTCTTATCCCGCTCAAACATCCGGCGTGTACGGTCAATATGTGCCGCCAGCCAGGTGGTATCATGGGCAAGACTTCGCTCACCATAACCCATACCATGCGACTCAATATTGGCCTCATCAATAACATACAGACCGTACTCATCACACAATCGATAAAACATCGGATCATTAGGGTAATGACAGGTACGCACCGTATTGATATTGTTTTCCTTCATCAACTGAATATCCTTCAACATGGAGGCCTTGCTGATCACATGCCCGTGATCTGGGTCATGTTCATGACGGTTTACCCCTTTGATGAGCACCGGCTGACCGTTTACCAAAAACTGACCATTTTTAACTTCCGAACTTCTGAAACCTACCTTTTGATGTGTGGACTCCAATACCACTCCCCGCCGATCGGTAAGGGTCACCAGCAAATGATATAAGTTCGGTTGTTCTGCCGACCAATGTTTCACCCCCTGAATTTGCTCATGGATATGCAGTTGGGTTTCCCCAGCAAAAACTGTTTTCTTTTGCCAGCTTCTCATAGAATGACGATCCGCATCAAGCAACTGAACATGAAGGTTTACGGCTTGCTTGCGTTGCCCCCTGAAACTTTTCAGATTCACGGATAAGTCCAAAATACCATCGGTATATTTTTCATCCAGCCCCGCTTTTAAGTGCAAATCCTCTATCATTGTTTTCGGACGTGCCTGAAGATAAACATCCCGCTCGATGCCACTGATACGCCAAAAATCCTGACACTCAAGGTAACTGCCGTCAGACCAACGGTAAACCTCCAAAGCCACCTCATTTTTTCCGCTATGGATATAATCGGTGATATTGAATTCAGCAGGCAATTTTGAGCCCTGGCTATACCCCACTTTTTTGCCATTTACCCAAATATAGAAGGCCGATTTTACTGCACCAAAATGGATAAATACCTCGCGTCCCGTAAAGTCCGCAGGCACCTCAAAAGACCTTTTGTAAGCACCCACAGGATTATAGCCTTCAGGAATTAAAGGCGGCTGTGGTTGCTGCTTGGCTATTTGCCAAAAAGGGTAAGTGGTATTCACATAAATGGCGGTATCGTAGCCTTCAATTTCCCAATTGGCTGGCACTTTGATCTGATCCCAGCCTGAGACATCATATCCTAATTTATAAAAATCCTCCGGACGCTCTTCAGGTGTTTTTGACAAATGAAAATGCCACTTACCGTTCAGGCTCTGGAAATACTTGCTGCACTCTTGCTGGTCGTTCAGCGCATCTCTTTCGTTTTCATAGCTGAAAAATGAGGCATGAGGCGCGACCTTATTGACCGCAAAAACATGTTGATTTTCCCAGTCGGGGGTATGCTGAGCCCAAGCAGCCGTGCTCAAGATCAGCAAATACAGGCTTGCAAAAATATACTTCATCTCAAAAAAATTAATCGTTCATTTCGACAGCATGCCCTATCCCTCGATATAAAGAAATAGGTGTTTTAAAAGTAACAGATACCACCGTTACATAAGGGTCTTCTTTGACGTCATCAAAAAATATTTGAATGATACCGGGAATGTCATTCCACGGGGCAGAATCAATCACTTTATACTTGACCGGTGAATTGCTGCCAAGGACTTTTATGCTTTCGATCTCACCCTTCACCCCACGTAAAGTAGTGAAATTTTTCAAGCCTCCCATTAAGAAGAGGTTAATGGTTTTATGGTCTTTGGAGAGCGTCGTTTCACCATCGAAGTGGCCATAAGGAATCCCCGCTTCGGTATTGCGAATCGCGGTGCCATTGGTTTGATACCATTGCCCAATTTCTTTTAATAATTCAACTTGTGGCTTGGGAATAGTGCCATCACTTTTCGGCCCAATATCCAAAAGCAGGTTTCCGCCTTTGGCTACGGAACGCACAAAAGTTTCGATCAAATACTTCGCAGATTTGTAATCATGGTCATCTGCACGATATCCCCATGATTCGTTCATGGTCAGGCACAACTCCCAAGGGCGGTCTGGCGCAATTACTGGTGGGTCCTGTTCCGGCGTATTGTAATCTCCGTACCAGTTCAACCTTGAGTTAACGATCACCTTAGGGTTCCATGATAAAAGGGAATCTTTTACAACACGTGAAGGCCATTCATCTGCTTTATGTTCCCAGTCGCCGTCAAACCAAACCAAATCTGGCTGGTAGCGCTCAAACAGTTCGTGCATCTCATTAAAATTGAATTTCGTGAAGCGTTGCCAAGGGGTCAGGTACCGCTCTGCACGCTGCTGTGGATATAGCTTCCGAAGCTTCTTTTCAGGGCGATCAAAAGTGATTGGGCTGTAATCCGGATGTGACCAATCACATAAAGAATAATAAACCCCGACCTTCAAGCCTGCGTTTCTGATGGCCTTCACCCATGGGGTGTAGACATCCCGCTTGGCAGCAGAAAAATCCTTGGCATTTATTTTTGAATACTTGGTGTCCCAAAGGGCGAAACCATCATGGTGTTTGGAGGTCATTACGGCATAGTCCGCACCGACTTCTTTAAAAAGTTTGGCCCATTCTTCCGGCTGATAGTTGGCGGCGGTAAAATCTTTAGCCTGTTGGGTCATGTATTCTTCCCAGCTTCGTTTTTTGTGATACATACACCACGACTCACTGTCAATACCCTTCGAATACAAGCCCCAGTGAATGAAAATCCCCAATTTGGCATCTTTGAACCATTGCATTCGCTGATTGTACTGATCCTTTTCGGGGGTGTCAGCTTTTACCAAAATATTGGAAAACAACAGCAATAAAAGCGTTAAAAAAGATAACTTTTTATACATATTCGGTCAATTAAAAAATAAATAAATCCCCTCTGTTTATCAGAAGGGATCTTGGTTAATTCATTGGCGTGAGTTGATAAACTTTCCCTCCTACTGAAAGATTTAAGTTTAAAACACGCGCTTAAAGGTTGCGGTTTTCGGCGTCTTTTGCGTGCTGAGATTTGCCGTAACTTTTTCCGGCCATTTTTTCAATACCATTGATTTCAATAGCAATCGCATAATTGTCTGTCCCTTTTTTTCTTGGCACATTTACCAGGGTGGCGTTTCCTTGTCGGGAGAATGATAATCTTTTCCCCGTTGCCACATCAAATAACTTGGCATTTTTTGATGCCAGGCACCCCGGTAACATGACCTTCGACGGATGCTCATTTTCTGCAAGCAATGCGATGGCATAGACTTTCTGTCCATCTTTTGAGCGTGTATATCGAATATTTGATTCTGCATAAGGCGCAATCGCTCGGGTAGCATAAATAGCTTGGCCATTTTTATGTAACCATTGCCCCATATTTTTCACACTCTTAACTTCCTCAGGGTTGAACCACCCCTGTGGTGAGGCCCCAAGGTTCAGCAGTAGATTTCCGCCTTTGGCAACCACATCTACAAACTTGTGGATCAACTCACGACCCGATTTAACATTTGTTTCCGGACTATCTTCAAAACGATAAGAAAAACAGCAGTTTACGGTCATGTTGGACTCCCAGTAAATTTTATCCTGACTTTCTGAAGGAATCCACTGTTCAGGGGTGCGGTAGTTTTCATATTTACCACCAACCCAACGGTCAACAATCATAATTCCCGGCTGTTTGCTACGGCAAATATTCGCGACTTCATCCATCCGCATATCTTGCCCCTGGTTGTCTTTATTTGCCCAGGCGCCATCAAGCCATAGAATGTCCACCTTTCCGTAGTTGCTCATCAGCTCGTCGATTTGCCCCAACCAAAAGTCGGTAAACTTACCCCACCAGTCGGGGTGGCGTTCGACTTTATAGTTTACATTTCTGCCGGCAGACTCAAAAGATGGACTCCAATAATAAGGGTGATGCCAATCAGGTTTAGAGATATATGCCCCGATCATCATACCTTTTTTACGCATGGCATCAAAAAGATATTTGGTAACATCTGCTTTGGGTAATTTGGAGCATGGGTAAGCTGGATTGGTGATTTTGTAGTCCGTCAGTTGAGAATCCCACATCGTAAAACCATCATGGTGCTTAGTGGTAAACACAAAATATTTTGCCCCCATGTCTTCTGCCAAATCTGCCCACTGCTCTGGATTGAATTTTACCGGATTGAATTTCTTTGGCAGGTCGAAATAGTACTTTCTAAACTCCTTAAGGTTCTTGTGAGGGGTTAGCCAATCAACATCCTCAGAAACTATCGGCCAGGATTCACACATGCCATCAACAGAATAAGCGCCCCAGTGAACGAAAAAACCCAGCTTCAGGTCCGACCAGTCTTTCAGCTTCTGCTGCACCAGGGGGTCGGGATCAAGTACAAATTCTTTGCCTTTCCATTGGGCCTGAGCACCAAAGGCTGATAAAAGTGCGACGATAAATATTAAGAGCTTCTTCATATCAATCCAGTTTGTAATTTTTGTTTATGGTAAATTTTGTGGACAGAAAATCAACACTCGAATGACCAACCATTAATTTAAAATCCCCTTTTTCAACGGTCCAATGATGCTGTTGATTCCACAATCTCAGGTCATGGGGTTTCAAAATAAAATGGAAAGTTTTGGTCTCTCCGGCCTTAATCATCTGCTTGTCGAAAGCTTTCAGCGATTTTCTCGCAGTTGTTACTGAGGCAAATAAATCCTGTGCATACACTTGCACGGTTTCTTTGGCATCAACTTTTGAGGTATTGGTTACCTCTACACTAATGTTTACCTGAAAATCATGCTCCCCTTCCTGTACCTTGACTTTAAGGTGATCATATTTAAAGTTGGCATATGACAAGCCATAACCAAATGGATAAAGTGGCTGATCGTCCTGATCTACATAGCGGTGAATGGTGGTGGGTTTCTGGTTGTAATAAATCGGTAATTGCCCAACACTTTTAGGGACAGAAATTGGCAATCGGCCCGATGGCGACTCCTCGCCAAAAAGAATCTTTGCCATGGCATTTCCGCCCTGTTCACCAAGGAACCAGCCTTCCACCAACGCATTAGCATGAGCTGACACCCAGTTGGTTGAAAGTGGTCGGCCATTTTGTAGAACTACAATGTAAGGCTTGCCTACTTTGGCAACGGCCTGAATCATTTCGAGCTGATTACCGGACAAATCCAACGTGCTGACATCCCTGTTCTCATCCACCGTTTTGGTATTCTCGCCAACAACAATAATGGAGAGGTCAGAAGCTTTGGCCAGTCGAACTGCTTTTTCAATACCCCGATCAGTACGCGACCAACGCAATGAGGCTGTCGCATGCCACTGCCGATCGAAATACTCGTAGCGGAGTTTATATTTTACCCCTTTTTTGAAGTGGTAAGCTGCCTTTTTTATCGGCGATGAACCTGCCCAGGAATCGAGCACCAGCTCATCATTGATGTAAATTCTTGCCCCATCATCGCAGGTGGTTCCTATCCAGCCATTTTCATCAGAAGGGCACTGAAGATAGCCTTCCCATCGCACAGAAAAGAAATCATCCTCAACCCCAGGGTAAGGAGACCAAGGCCATTCAAAATCCACTTTCGGATCCACACGCTCCAAAACAGGCTTGCCTTTCAATTCCATATTGTTGAAAAAACTTGCTTTAAGGCCTGGCTGACCATTGCCATGGAACAAGTATTGCGGCTGAATTGCAGTGCCTCTCGCAACGATATTCGCAGCCTTTTCATAAACAAATTTTGTTTTTGGTGAAGCTGATTTCAACCCATCCAAAATCGATATTCCTTTTGCATCTCCGATGGTGTAACCTCCCAAAACGGCCTCTTTTGCGTTGGGGCCTAAAACCGCAATCTGCTTGTATTTATTTTTTTTGAGCGGTAAAATGCCATCGTTTTTTAGTAATACAATCCCCTCTTTGGCAATATTCAAAGCGACTTCCTGATGTGCTTTACTGTGATAAGTTTTATCGATCAATGCCTGATCAACATACGGGTGTTCAAATAAGCCTAAGGCAAATTTGGTCGTTAAAACACCTTTTGCCGCCCTGTCGACACATTTTTCGTCAAGCTCACCTTTTTCTACCAGATCAATCACCGTTGCCTGAAACATAGAGTCCGGAAAATCATAAAATTGCATATCCAGCCCGGCTTCCACCGCTTTACGGATCGCCTCACGAGGATTATCTGCATAATGATGTACATTCCACAAAAAACGCATTGCGCCAAGATCGGAAATGACAAACCCTTTGAAGCCCCACTCTTTACGAAGAATGTCGGTTAATAACCACTGATTTCCAGTACAAGGCACCCCATCGAGTTCAGAATAAGAGCTCATCACATTTAAAGCGCCCTCTTGCTTAATGGCACGTTCAAAAACCGGCAGAAAATCTGTTCGGGAGGTGCGCTCACCAAGCAGTACCGGCGAAGCGTTTGAACCTGTAATGGGTGCGGAGTGAACGGCGAAGTGTTTAGGGCCGGCAATCATGGCATAAGGAGATTTAAAGGATTCGCCATGCATCCCCTTGATCATTGCACCACCGATATCAGAGGCGAGCTGTGTATCCTCAGAATACAATTCTGCCACACGTCCCCAACGAGGTTCACGAGCAATTCCAAGCGTAGGCCCAAGTGCCATATGCGACCCGTGAGTTCTTGCTTCAGTACCAATTACATGCCCCACCTGTTCCATCAGGGGCTTGCTCCAGCTTGCTCCCATAGCGATGGGCATTGGAAAAACAGTGGCCCCTGAAGCATAATAGCCGTGGAGCATTTCTTCCATCACCAAAGCGGGAATTTTTAGCCGAGAAGCTTCAATAGCTGCTCGTTGAACAGTGTTATATTCCTCGGCGGTTTTAGCATAAAAATCATGAATTGCACCAATACCGAGCCCTTCAACCTGCTGATGAATCTTCTGTGGATCAAGTTTACCATCGGTTTTGAGATAATCGCCTCGGGTGAGGTTCATTTGGCGGACTTTCTCCTGCAAGGTCATTTTTGATACCAACAAGGCCGCCCGCTCATCACTCGGCAGCTGCTCATCTTTCCAGTCCTTGGTACAGGAAATTAAGAGCGGAAATAAGCAAAAAAGTATTATTCTCTTCATCAGTTAAAAAATTATGAAAGGGAAACTTTCGCCTCCCTTTCAATTCATAGTATTTCTACTATTTACAAAACGTCATATTTTTTACCAACCTGCCTTTTGTGGCATATTTGGGTTGATTTGTACCTCATTCATTGGGAAAGGCCAATAGTCATTTCTTGGAGAAGTATAACTTCTTACCAAACGGTCATTGGGTCTTTTAGAGAAATCTACTCCCTTAATTGGCTCTCCTTCTGCATCCTGACCAAGCACCACCGACTCATAGCCGACAGGGTGAATACCACCATTTCGGTTGGTCGCCTCTTCGAGGTAAGATTTACCATCGGCAGTTTTCCATCTTTTGTAATCGAAGAACAATTGTCCTTCATTGATCAACTCCACGCAACGTTCCCGGCGAACAATCTCACGGGTTTGCGCTTTACTGAAAGTGCCTGTTACATTGATCATCCCTACACGGTCACGAACTTTATTCACATATTCAATCGCTACCGCCGAATTGCCCAATTCGTTTTGTGCTTCCGCATAGCTTAGGAAAATTTCCGCCAAACGAATGACATGCTTCTGTGAGTTGTAAGAATAACCTGCAATGGCATCGTCGTCGAAACCTTTTAGGAATACTGGCGCTGCAACGGCATCATTATCAATCTCTGTTTTGTTCCAAGTATTGGCTTTAAGGCCATTGTATGGCAGAATGGTTTGTTTCCAGCGAGGATCCTTATGGTCTTCCATCAGGTGATATTGATCCCTTTTCAGAACGGAAGGCACTTTACGGATTTCTTTTCCTACTGCTGAAGCCAATAATTCATCCTCCGGCAACAGGTGCGTGATAGGTTCACCAGTTTTCTCGTCAACATATTCGATCACTTTCCCCTGATCAGAAAGTACCATATCCAGGAAGCGGTCAGATGGGCGCTGCAAACCCCACATCGAAGCCACTTCAAAAGTACCATGAGAGTAAGACCAAGTCGTGTTGGTGAAGTTGTGAGCGACTATGGCCTCTTTACAGTTGTTCCCTTTTGGGGTAAACAAATCACGGTAATCGGTTTCCGGATGCCCTGTACTGTACAATTCATACTGACCGGAATCAATGATCAGCTTGGCATATTTTGAAGCTTCTGTCCAATTTTCCTGACTCATATAAATCCGAACGAGGTAAGCAAAAGCTGAATATTTGGTCAAGCGATTGTTTTCACCATTGAAATTATCGAGCTCTTCGCCAGCCAGTTTCAGTTCACTGATCGCTTCTTTTAGCAAATCCTCTTTCGAGGTTACCGCAATGCTATTCGCCTCATCTCTTGAAAGCGTTTTCAAAGGCATTGGGGCATTACCCCAGTAATTTGCCAAGCGGAAAAACAAGGATGCACGAATGATTCTCACCTGCCCACTCAATTCCTTGATCTTTGGATCGTTGGCGTCCACTCCACCTTCAGCAATCGCTCTGTCGAGCTTTTCAAAGAAATTATTGGCACGTCGAATGCCACGGTAGGTCGGGTTCCAGATGTTATTCAGGTAGGCATTGTCGGGCTGAAGTGTCCCTGCGGCAATCTCGTCGCTGCCATAAATTCCACCGCCACAAAGATCAGTGAGTGCATCGGTGAAAATATCCTGACTGTTCACCCAGAACATTTTAATGCGACCGTCAAGATCCTGATAGACGGCATTGGTGGCCATCTCGAAATCTGAAGACGATCTCCAGAAAGACTCATCGGACAATTGATCGTGAGGTTTGAGGTCAAGATCTGAACAGGCAGACATTGCTCCTGCTGCCATCATTATTGCTATGATATATTTTTTCATCTTTATGCAATTCTAAGTTTAAAAAGTAAGCTGAAGCCCTACCGAATACACCGATACCGTTGGGTAGAAGGAAGCACGGACATTGGAGCCACCGGCACCGAAAGATCCATCGTCGTTCATCATCGCCACACGCTCAGGGTCAAATCCTTTGTCGAATTTGGTAAAAGTGAGTAGGTTTTGGCCTGACACATAAACACGGGCTTTTGATACCCCATATTTTTTCATTGGAATGGAATATCCAATCTGAAGGTTTTTCAGACGCAAGTAAGAAGCATCCTGAACCCAGAAATCATTGATGTTCTTGTTCTGAGAATTTCCATTGACTGACATGCGAGGATAGGCACCATTCGGGTTGGCTGTTGGGTGGTACATATCAGACATAAAATCACGCAAGCTGGTTTTTCCGTCTCCAGGATACACCGACAAGCCCACATAACCTTCAATATCTGTTACCCCTTGCCAGAACATAGAGAAGTCCCAGTTTTTGTAACTTGCATCGAAGTTGAAACCAAAGGTGACTTTAGGAAGCGTATTTCCGATATCCACCTGATCTTTATAGTTAATGATGCCATCACCGTTGATGTCCTCAAATTTAAGATCACCCAGCTTAACGTCATTCAACTGTCCGACACCACCGTTGTTCAACTCATGGTTTGCACGTTTGGCGTTATCCCTGTCCACTTCTGCCTGATCGCGGTACAGACCTGCGTTGCGGTAACCGTAAATCGTACCGATCGCATCTCCCTGACGGAATTTATCAGAATATTCAGAATACGCTCCTGCCAATTCGGTCAACTCATTTTTGAACTGTGAAACATTGGCGCCAATACCATATTTAAAACCATTATCGGTTTGGTTATTGTATCGAAGATCGAGCTCCCAGCCATTGTTCACCAACTGCCCCGCGTTGATAAATGGATTGTTCATCCCAGCAGTGGCCGAAACAGGCAATTGCAATAAAATATCGTCAGTAACTTTTCTGAACACATCAAGGCTTGCCCCTAATTTTCCATCGAAGAAATCGATGTCCATACCTGCGTTATAGGTGGTTGTCGTTTCCCAGGTGATGTCCGGAATAGTCATAGCAAGCTGCGCTTTACCCAAAGCCAATTCATTGTTGAATGGGTAATCAGCACCACCAATCAATGGAATGTAAGGATAGTATCCTGTTACATTCTGATTTCCCAGCGTACCAATAGAGGCTCTCAATTTAAGGTCTGAAATAGCGCTTGAAGGCACATTGTTTTTGAAAAACGGCTCCTCAGAAACTCTCCAACCCAATGACACTGAAGGGAAATACCCCACTCTGTTCTCAGGAGCAAAACGGGAAGAAATATCAGATCTCAGGTTGGCTTCAAAGAGGTATTTGCCATCGTAAGCATAATTTACACGACCGAATACCGATTGCAATGCCCAGTCAAAAGCAGTAGTGGTACCAATTTGACCTGCCTGAGAACCCGCAGCCAACTCACGCAACTCGTTATTTGCAAAGGCAGAACGACGAGCGCTAATCTGATCATATCTATAGAATTCTTCCGCCACACCGGCCATTGCGCCAAAAGTATGCTTACCGATGGTTTTTGAATAGTTGGCGACCAAGTCATTCACCATTCTTAGGCTGTTGTTCCAGGCCTCATCACCACGGGATACCACTGGGTTCGATTGAATGTTTCCATCGTAACGAATGAAATCAATACCATTGGTAAAGGAGTTACGCTCGTAGTTAGAATAGTTCAATGAAGATTTAGCGGTAATCGTTAATTCATCGATGGGCTTGTATTCCGCAGAAACAAATGATTGAAGTGTGTTTCTTTTTGTGGTACGGAAGGAGTTATCCATATAGTACAGGGAATTCTCAAAGAAGCCGCCTGTTCCAGGATAATGAACACAATAGCGGCCGTCTTCATATCGTGCAGGAACAACACCCGGTGTACTGAAGGCTTGCGATGCGCGATACATGTCCTCAGTGCTATTTCGCTCCTGGCGGGTGAAGTTCATTTGCCCACTCACTCTAAACTTATTATACAACTTGGTGGTAACATTCAGTTTGGCATTATAACGCTTGAAATTATCCAGCCCACGGAAAAAACCATCCTGATCCAAATAGCCTACAGAGGCAAAATATTTCGTGTCCTTCGTACCTCCTGACATGTTGATATAATGCGACTGCTGAGAGGTCGTGGACTTATAGGTTTCCTTGATCCAGTCTGTGTTTGCAAAACGATATGGATCCGACTGCGTCTTGATTTTCTCCAAATCTTCGTCTGTGAAAATCTTGCGGACACCATCGTAGGCGGAGTAACGGTTGTTCATGACCGCCCAATTGTAGGAGTCCATATACTCAGGGCGGCGCGTCATGGATTGAACACCATAATAGCCTTCATAAGAGACTTTTGTCGCCCCTTCAGTCCCTTTTTTAGTCGTCACCAAAATAACCCCTGCCGCTGCACGCGCACCATAAATTGAGGCCGAAGCCGCATCCTTCAGAACAGAAATCGACTCGATATCTGACGACGCAAGCATCCCGAAGTTTTCATAAGAGGAAGGCACCCCATCGATAACCACCAAAGGCTCATTGGCTGAACCGAGCGTTGTTACACCACGCACGCGAATGGTTGGCATTTCCCCAGGCATCAGAGAACCGGAGGAAATTTGCACCCCACTGATACGCCCTTGCAAGGCACCAGCGGCATCAGGAGTTGGTACTGCCGACAGTACTTCGTCGCCAACCTGTGAGACAGAGCCCGTTACGTTGACTTTTTCCTGTGTCCCGTAACCAACCACAACGACCTCACTAAGCTCTTTTACATCGGTTTTGAGGGTTACATTTACGGTCGTTTGCGAACCGATCAAAACTTCTTTATTGGTATAACCAACAAATGAATAAACAATGGTATTGCCCTTGTTTACTCCCCCAAGTTCATAGTGTCCGTTGAAGTCGGTGATGGTGCCGACTGTACTGTTTTTCACCTTAATATTTACACCGGGTATTCCCTCTCCTGAAGGATCCGATACCTTACCAGAGATGATCGACTGAGCATAAAGCGGGTTGATCAAGAATAAATTTGCCAGCAGCATTACGGCCAGCAAACAAAATGGTCTATATTTCACCATAACAAAAAAATTAAAAAAAATACAATAGGTTACAAGAGTCTGTTAGCGCTAAAAAATTCTTGATATTCCAAAGGAAAGTGAAATTACCAAAAGCCGCAAGTGTGAAAATTATCCATTTTATTTAGAAAAAAAATAGATTAATACTAAACAAAAAGTATTATTTATAACACTAATATTTACATTATTCTAATGTAGATTTTTATCACTATGTAACCTGATCATAATCTATAAATATGCCATTTGTTTTCTCTTCTTCTAATTTGTATAGAAAAATAGATGTTCATTATTGAACAAAAAAGAATAGCAAAAAATATAAATCTGAGATTTTTTTAAATAAATATGTTATCAAAGGATAAATCTTAAAAAAGACTAAAAAATCAACTTCAATAAACAATAAAAGTACGTGAATCAGCCGTATTTAAATGCAACTTCATGTTTATCAGTGTTGGTGCGAAGCTGCTCCTCCTCCGCAACCAAGGTTTAACAATGCTAATATTCGGCCATAGAATCCCAGCAATTAAATTTTTGGCAATAAGCGGCTCAGCGCCTTCCAAAAAAATGGGAAATGCTATATACTATCATTGAAACACAAGGAAATATCCTAAATAAAAGCTTAAATCAATTCGTAATACCGGATATAATCTATCACGTATTCCTGCGGAAGAATGGCATCATTCACTCCTTGCTGTCCGCCCCAGGTACCGCCATAGGCCAGATTTACGATCATGTATTGCGGGGCGTCAACAAATGGCCAGGCAGCGATATCGTCTTCGCGCTTTTTATCGCAACTGAAAAACTTGTTACCATCCACAAAAAAGCTGATTTGGTCGGCTTTCCACTCCATAGAATATATATGGAAATCATCATGAAGGTGGGCTAATTTCTTACTTTTCTTAAAACTCGTATTTTGAGCATGGTTGTATTTTTGGGTATGAATAGCGCTATGAATACGGTTGGAATCATGACCAACGTACTCCATCACGTCGATCTCCCCGCAGGTAGGCCACCCTACTTCACCTATATTAGTCCCAAGTGTCCAGAATGCCGGCCAAACACCAAGTCCCTGAGGCAGTTTCGCTCGAATTTCAACTTTACCGTGTGTAAATTCAAACTTTCCCAAAGTGTGCAAGCTCGCCGACTTCACCTGCCCGTCTGCGCTCTTGTGCAGCTTAATGCGCAGCATGCCATCTTTTACCCAAGCGGTGGAAGAATCTTTGACTGTATAATACTGCAACTCCTTATTTCTTACGAAACCCTTTTCATAGCTCCACTTTTCTTCATCCGGCAAACCATCCACATTAAATTCATCTGCCCATCGCAAATCATACTTTGCAACAGGTACCGATTTACATTGTATAAAAAACAGGCTGATGAAAATAACAAACAATCCTCGCATAGGTGATATATCATTAGGTAGTGACAAAACAAAAAAAAGGCCTACTGATGCTTCCCCTTGCTCATAAAGTGCGCAGTTAAAAGTCAGTCCTTTTGCTGCAAATATCTTCCAAGCATCTCAGGCACCGTCCAATGCCCTCTTTATAATTATGGAAACACGATTTACAAACCTTATAAAAATACACTTCCTGAAGTGGGAAAAAAAGTGGTTGATAACATTTTATTGATCGACACCACAGGAAAGCAGCAGCTTAATTGGCGCTAAGCACCCATTCCGCCAAATTCTCCTGCCGGTCGAAAATGATCTTTTCCCAGCTGTCGTTGGCTTCAATTTGCTGCTTACGCTCCAACACTTTGTTGGTAAAACGCCAACAGGTATTTACCGATAAATCCAATGATTTTGCCAATTGAGAAATATTGGGCTTTCCGGAAATATGATGTAAATGAAAAACCAGGTAGAAGCCTTTCAGTACCGAAAAATGTAAACGATGGAAAATGGTGTCGGCAGTTGGCGCTTCATCATAACCACATTTACTGCAACGGTGCGACAATAACTTTTGCCCCTGATGAAACTGTGTGTGGCCACACTTCTTGCACTGATAATCCCCTGTCCATTTTTTTTCTGCAAGAAACTGAATACAATCCGATGTGGTTGGAAAATAGGTTTTAAAATCGGTAAATGAAATCACTTGTTGCTGAAGGTGCGCATTGGTCAGCAGTTTTATATTCTTTTTAAGCGAGTTATTGTTAAGGCTTAAATGCTTGTTCAGCGCCTCGAGGGCTTCCGTCTTATGGCTGATTTCCCGATAAGCCTGAAGGAGTTCCTCATTTTTATGACTGATGATAAAATGCTGTTGCTGAATTTCGGCGGTACGAACCTGTACATTATGTTCAATAATCTCGTTCTGTGCCTTTAACCCTTCAATAAATTCTAACTGAGAACGCTCCTTCTCGTGTTTCACCCGGCGGTGTTCATACACCATCGCAAAAGTAAAGATCATTCCCTGAAGAAAGACGGCAAAATTGAAATAATACACCACAATTACGGCCTCATCGCGCAGCAAATTTACCTTAGGCAAAATGCCAAAAAGGGAGATACAGCATCCCAAAGCCATTAAAATCACAACGACGTCTTTTGTTTTTGCCTTCCAGCAACAAAAAGCAGAAATCACTGCCACCGGCAAAATATACAGCCAGCCGGTCACGGGCTGAATGTGGGGAATATTTGCGGAAATCAGGACTGTCAATACCAAATAGGCACCGAACAATCCTCTTTTCCACGGCTGAAAAACATCGTGAAGCCCCAGAAGCTGCACCAAATAGCTCAACAGAAAAAACAAATAAATGGCCAAGGCCCATTGTTCAAGAAAAGTGTTCATTGCCGGTACGGCAGGCCATAAATATTGAAAGCCAAGACCATCTTCAATGGTAGCGACAAGCATACACATGGCCAGATAATAGGCCAGCGACAGGTATTTTTTTTCTTTATTTAATAAAAAAGACAGCAGATTGAACAACAGCAGGATGGCCAGTGCACCATAAAAAAAGGACAGTGCCGCATACTCCAAGTTGGCGTAGTAAAAATTGTAATCCAACGAGCGGTATTTGCAGATCAGTACCGGCCGGTTCGCCGATTGTATTCGGAACAAAAAAAAGGGTTCCGACTGTTCAGTAAAAGTGTAGGGAATATCATAAATGAAATTCTTATGCTTCACTTTCCGCTGATTGAAGGGATGCTTATGCCCCGCGATTGGGTAGGTCAGCGTATCCCCTTCACTGATCAGCCATCCCTCAATCTCATCAATATGACAATCTATAAATTCAAGCATATAGCCTTCTTCCTGAAATTGTTGATGCGGGATAGGAATCATCAGCCAATAGTTTGCCGAAGAACGATCAATCTGTTGAAAATCAGTAGCAAAGGGCTTGAAATTCGATTGAGAGGAAGCCTTTAAAACCTCTTCTTTATTCAATTGCTGCGTTGAATCTATCAGGTAGCGAACGGAGGTCATTAACACCAGAAAATTATTGTCCGGCGCTGCCATGACCTGAAATGTGCAATTAAAAAGAAAAAATAAAAGGTATAAAAATCGCTGCTTCATAACTGATAACAAAAAAAAGGTGACGGAGCATCGAGTAACTGCTCCGCCACCTTTTGCTTGAAAAATGCCGTCAAAAAGTAGATCAAATTGTGGGTTCAAAGAAAGTTACAGGTTAGTTCCTGCTTCTTTTTTATCGTAGTATTTCTTCAGCACGAAAAACGCCTGTTTTTTAAAGCCTCCATCAGAGATCAATCCTTTTCGGTTCCACATGTCCTGAATATTTGCCAGCGGACGACGAGGCGAACGGAAGTCTGCTAAAATCCATGGGGTAAATCCTGCAAGATTGGGGATATTTTCGATCCCCGCCAATGTCTGTTCATAGAAATAAGCCTGATAGTCTTCCGACCAAATCGTTTGATCGTCGGCACGGTAGCCATATTTTGCCCCTGCGCCCCACTCACTTACAATCACGGGTTTATTGTATTTCACAGCCCATTTCAGGTTTGGGAAATCCTTGATGTCACCACCATACCATCCATGATATTGATTGAAACTCATGATGTCCACATATTCGCCAAAAGGATCGCTGATCATTTTGGTGCCATCTTCTTCACCATGTACTTCCATTGCAGCGGAAATCAGGCGGGAATTATCCAGCTCGCGAGTCGTGGTCACCAAAGCTTTAAGGAATTGATTTCTCTCCTCAGACACGGGTGTTTCATTGGCCATACTCCAGATAATCACCGATGCTCTGTTTTTATCGCGTTGTACCATTTCCGAAAGTTGCCCTTTGGCGTTGGCGAGTGTCTGCGTATTGGTCCAGTCGATCGTCCAGTAAACAGGGATTTCTTCCCAAAGCAAAATACCCAGTTCATCTGCCAGCCTTGGCATATGTTCATTATGGGGGTAGTGGGCAAGTCTTACGAAATTAGTATTGAGTTCTTTTGCCCATTGGAACATCATTCTCGCGTCCTCAAGGCTATAATTTCTGCGCCCTTCAATAGGGTTTTCCTCATGCATACAAATCCCTCGCAGGTAAACTTTTTCCCCATTCAGCAAAATGTCACTTCCGCTTACTTCAATCGTTCTAAAGCCTACCCGGTCATTGACAACATCTTGTCCGGCAGCCCATTGAACGTCATAAAGATAGGGCTTGTCCACATGCCACTTCGTCAATTTTTTCGCCTTAATCGCAAAAGACGCTTTCCCCTCTGCATCGGTAGTCAGGGTCTTTTTTATTTTCAATTCAGGAATATTCAGTGTTACCAACTCTCCAGCCTTCTGCTCCGAAAGGGCCACTGTTCCTTCAATAACATTGGCTTGTTCCTTACTCAGCTGTACAGTGTAATCGGCAACATAGAGCTCCGGAACTTGTAGAATTTTCACCTCACGGGTAATCCCTCCGTGGTTCCACCAGTCGGTATTAATGGTTGGAACAGCATCTTTCTTTCGGGTATTGTCCACTTTCACCACCACAAAATTGTTTCCCTTTTTGAGGTGCTTGGTAACCTCAAAATTGAAGGGCGTAAAGCCACCGATGTGATGACCTACCTTGATCCCATTGACATAAACGTGTGCCTCGTAATTAACCGCCCCGAAATATAAAATACTTTTATGTCCTGCTTTTGGCTCAAACAAAAAATCTTTTTCATACCAAACTGTACCTTCATACCAATGCATTTGTTCTTTTTCCACTGACCAGCTTCCGGGCACTTTGATTTTATCGGCATTGGTAAAATCGTACTCCACACGGTCGGTTTTATGCGCAGGCTTTACGTTGGCAAAATAGGCTCCAGATCCCGGGTTGGCCGGATTGAAATAATTATCAAATGGCTCACGGCGATAATCATAATACCCATTCTCGTAAGGATCGATAATGTAACTCCAATCACCATTCAGCGAAAGGCTTTCTCTATTATAGGTATTTTGAATTAAGGCCTCCTGCGCAAAGGCCGGCACCGAAAGAATCAGGAAGCATACAATTGCCCCAATTTTTCTCATTAATGTATTCATGGTCGTGTAATTATTGATGGATGGATTCAAGCCCCAGGGCCTTTACATATCCGGTATTTTCAAAACAATTATTATACAGGCACTGATCGAGGAAATCACGGAGCGCTTGCTTGACTTTTTCCTGATCGGGTCTGTTTTCTCTGATTTTTTCAAAGGTGGAACGGTCGGATTCAGAATAATCGATAATCAGCTGATAATCCTCCGGCACTTCAAAATTCATAAAACCCTTAGTGTTGTCCATTTTTTTGTAGGGCCAATAGCACCAATTCACCTGCTGCTGTTCCAGCAACTCCCGAAATTCCTGACACCACTCGTCGGTATTTTCTCCGGTTTCCCCAACATATATTGGCACATTGTGCTTATCTCTGAAATCCAGGTAAGTTTGAATTTCTGCTTGAGAAACTTCAAACCAGTATTTATGAAACTCATAGACAAGGAGATCATCAAATGGCTCGGTGAAAATATCAAAGTTGCCATTCCATTGCGCCCCCGAAAGGAAAATAAGGTGGTTTTTATCAATCTTACGAATGGCAGCAACGGCCTTTTTATAAAGGGGCTCCAATGCTGCGTTAAGCATTTCGCGGTCTTCCTCAAAATAATGAGCAATGGGCTCGTTGATCAGGCAGTAACCCAATACCATAGGCTCATCTTTATACTTATCGGCAATTTTCTCCCAAACCTTCAAAAAGGTATGTTGTGCCTTTGGGCTTGTAAACAAATAGGGATAGCCATAGCTGTCATCAATATTATCACCTGTTTGGCCACCGGGCGCACAGTGCATGTCAAGGATAACAGGTAAATTGTATTTTTTTGCCCAGGCAATTAACTGATCAAAATAATGAAAGCCGTGATAATCAACCCCGAGATAATCCTCATTGGTGAGCATTTTATAATGAAATGGCAGGCGCAGGTGATTCACGCCCGTGCTTTTCAAATAGGCGATATCCTGCTCGGTCACATAGTTATCCATGTGGGTGGCAAAGAAATCGTCGGTAAATTCCGGCCCGGTCATTTGGGCAAATAACTGATATATACCTGCGGGGGCGTTGACTTTATTGGTTTTGAACATATACCCTTCCGGCACCAGCCAGTTGCCCAGATTGGTGCCTTTCAACAAAATAGGATCGCCATTGGAATCAATGATTTGTTGACCATCTGCTGAGAAAAAGTGTTGTGCGTTCAGGTGAGTACCCATAAACAGTGCCCACAACAAACAGGAAATACGAAATAAATTGATGCTTTTCATGCTAAAAAATTAAATACTCAGGGGTGGGCATTTCAATTTATGCCCCTCCCCAAGCGAAATAAAAACCAGTCCAAAATTTACAATGCGAGGCTTTGCACCTGATTGTAGGTTTTGGTTTCTGAAAGATAGAAATCTTGCTTCAATTGGTCAACCATTATACTGAAATCCCCTTTCTCACTGATCCATTCATTATTGAAGCCTACAAAAGCGAGATCACGACCTTGCAGCGTAAAACGAATCGTTCTTTCTTCCTGAGCAGCGAGGTGTATTTTCTCAAATCTTTTAAGCTTTTTCACTGATGGGGCAAGCGAAGCATAGTGGTCACTGATATACAGCTGAACGACCTCCTTACCTGCTATTGCACTGTTATTTTTGACTTTAACACTGACCTCAATGGTTTCCTCTGCGGTGAAAGTCGTTTTACTGAGCGTTAGATCACGGTACTCAAAATCAGCATAACTTAGCCCATGACCGAAAGGATATTGAACCTCCATCAGAGATTCATAATCATACATTCCCTCCATCTTCTCCTGATTTTCAGCATATTTGTGGTCGTAAGTCAGCAAACTGTTAGCATATTTCGGGTAAGTATAAGGTAGTTTTCCACTTGGATTTACCTCACCAAAAAGAATTTCCGCCAAGGCTTGTCCACCGAAATTCCCCGGTAAATAAGTTTGCAGCACTGCGTCCATTTGTGTCTCAAATGTACTAATCAAACGAGGTCGCCCTTCATTAAGCACCAACACAATCGGCTTACCCAGCTTCGCCATTTCTTTGGCCAGTAGCTGTTGGTTTTCAGAAATGTTCAAATCATGAAGATCACCCGGTTTTTCGGTGTAAGTATTTTCTCCGAGACACAAAACAATAACATCAGCAGCTTTTGCCATACGCTTTGCCTTGTTTAAGTCCCGAAGGTGATCCACATCGTAGGTGCCCTCAGCAGGGTATTCCACCGTTGGCTGATAGCTCACATTACCTGTACCGTTAACCGCTTGAATGGCCGTTAAGATCGACTGATATTTCCCGGCAAATTCATCTACCTTTTCTCCTTGCCAGGAGTAGGTCCAACCACCGTTAAGTGTTCTCATGCTGTGGGCATTAGGACCGGTAACAAATACTTTGGTGCCTTTCTTCAGTGGCAAAACCTGCTCATTATTTTTCAATAAAGTGATGGACTCGCGCGCCGCTTCAAGTGCAGATTGCTCAAATTTTTCACTTGCAAACTCAGGGTATTCCTCTTGCTTATCCATTGGTTTTTCAAAAAGACCCATGGCATATTTCACCCTTAAAATTCTGCTCACTGCATCATCTATTCGTTGCATCGGCACCTCGCCTTCTGTCACCAGCTCAATAAGGTTGGTGGTGAAGTTATAATTATAAGGTACCATGGCCATATCAATACCCGCATTAATCGCCATTTTTACCGCTTCCTTTTGAGTGGCAGCCACTTTATCGCGAATATGAATGTTTTCAATATCAGCCCAATCAGTCACCACCAAACCGTCAAAACCCATTTCCTTTTTAAGCAGCTCGGTCAATAATTGATAGTTGGCATGAACGGGAATACCGTTGATGAGTCCAGAGTTAATCATGACAGTGTAAGCGCCCTGATCTACCGCCGCCTGAAAAGTTGGTAAATAGATTTCCCGCAGTTCGCGCTCAGGAATAAGCGCAGGAGTACGGTCCTTTCCTGAAAGTGAGGAATACCCCAAAAAATGCTTTAGACAGGCTGCCACTCTGCCGTGTTTGGAAATATCATTATCCTCCCCCTGATATCCTTTAATAACCTCCAGGCCTAACTGCGTATTCAGGTAAACATCCTCTCCAAAGGTTTCCCACATACGTGCCCATCGAGCATCGCGGCCCATATCCAGCACCGGAGAAAAGTTCCAAGGAATTCCACTTGCACGCGTTTCATAGGCACAAACTTCGGCCCCTTGTCTAACGATTTCAGGGTTCCATGTCGCCCCAAGCCCAATTTGTTGAGGGAAGAAAGTAGCGCCAGCGGTATAGGTGGTCCCATGAATTGCATCCACACCGTAAATCAGAGGAATACCAATTTCCTCCATAGAAACACGTTGCAAATGCTCAATCACACTGTTCCATTTTTTAGGCGTTCGTGCGCGATTATTTGCAGTATTTAATACCGATCCTACTTTATACTTTTGTATCGCTTCGAGCACCAATTTTTCATCCAGTGCCAAAGGTTCATCAGACACAAACTCATCTGCCCCTTGTGTAATCACATCGAGGGTTATTTGCGTCATTTGCCCAACTTTTTCAGCCAATGTTAACCGCTCAAGCTGTTGCGCAATTTTTTTCTCTATTGATTGATCTGACGGGATGCCTACCCCTGCTTTTTTTATTTGAATATTTTCTGAAGATGGCTGACAAGAAAACGCAGCAATCCCACAGAGTAAAATCAAAACCTGTTGAAACCTGTTCATATTTTTTAATGCTTAGTCGTGTGTTACTCAAAAAAAAGGGGGCCTAATGGCAGGCCACCCTGCAGTTTGTGTGAATACCCTCATGGTACTTTAGGGAGGTTATTCTAAAAATATATGGTTATTTCCTTCAGAAAGGAGGGAGGGGCTGCCCAAGGGACGGCCCCCTATTTTTTAATAAAAAATCACATTATTGATCTGTCCCTTCCAATGGCCGGAGGATATGAAACCAACGATTACCATCAGCGGCAATCGAAGAAATTTCCATCCGGTCATCTGTCAGGCTATGCACTTTATATTCCTGATTGGCACGAACATAAAATCCAATCCAGGCCTTATCACCCGCACCATTTACGATGAGATATTTTCCATCTGGTCGGTCTTCTATGCGCCAGCCACCATCATAACTATCGTAAGGGGCAAACATCTCCGCAGGATCTGTGGAACCCTCAGGATAAAAATCCTCCGCGCCGGGAAAATCGCTTGAAAAACCTGCATTGACATACACCCGACCATCGGTATGGTGATGGTACTCAAAGCCGTAAATATTGAAGGTGTAAACATCTGAATAGAGCCCGCAACCTGTTCGGTCATCATCCAAAGAAATCCCCCACCAAATAGGGCTGTCAGCGTCCGCAGGGCCCAAACCAAGATGCCCAGCCACAGATTGGTCAATGATCCACTGCTTCCCGTCTTCATAGGCAATACCACCGGTCAGGTTGTTATAATCTTCCCGATCAAGAAGGGAGTAGTCATCCTCGTTTACATCAATTTTAAAGGTTGTTGTGGCCTCTCCGCTTGCGGTAACGATGGTCAGTGCCACCTCATAATCTCCCTTTAGCGGATAGATTCCCTCAACAGTATTGCCCTGAATATTGACCCCGTTTCCAAGGTTCCAGATACTGATGAAAGCATCTGGGTGCGTACTCTCAAAATGATAGATATTTTCAGATTCCGCATTCGTGGTATAAGTGACCTGCTCGGCAGTTGGCGGAGTTCCCAGGTCCTCTTTTGATGGTTGATGAGGCGAACAAGCAATTGCGCCAAACAATAATACCAGATAGGAAAAAAATCTTAAATTCATGATCCGTTCATTTAAGTCAAAAAAATTAATAGCCCGCATTCTGATTGAAATCAGGGTTCAGGTCAATCTCATATCGAGGAATAGGCAAGAATCCTTTTTTGGACATATCAAAGCTGACCAAATAGTTAGCCTCCAAACCGATGTCTCCCATGGCAGGTTCATCAGGGTACACTTCCATCTGATAGTTATGTACCGAAATCTTTTCCTCGGCGTAAGGGAGCCCCTGGCGAAGCAAGTCGAAATAGCGATGCCCTTCCAGTGCCAACTCCAGTCTTCTTTCATTAAGAATATCTTCCTGGCTTACCGATGGCAAAGCAGCGATCCCTGCTCTTTGGCGAATAATATTCACATACTCCAGCGCTTTTCCGGCATTTCCCTGTGCCAGGAATAGTTCCGCAGCCAAAAGGTAAACATCTGCCAGCCTGATATAATGGTAATTTTGTGCCCAGTTCAGCTCTACCGAACCGGAAATAGGCTCTCGGTCGGCATGGGTAGTGTATTTGAAAGCAAAATAACCTGTATTGGTGAAGCTGGCATCAAAAGCACCACCGCCCTCTGCTTGCATCAGCTCGGTAGTCGTTACCACTGTTGCCTTGCGGCGAAGGTCATCTGCGGAATAGGCACGTGCAAGGTTTTTTGATGGAATACCAAAGCCCCAGCCCGATTTCAGCATTTTGTCGCTGTTATAACCACGAGGTCCCGACATATGACATTGCATATTGCCCATTTTGGCATCGTCCCACTCTCCACCACCATTATCTGTAAAGGGAATTTCGAACAACACTTCTTTGCAGAAATCACCTTCCAGATTAAATAAATCTTCAAAGTTATCCATCAAAGCGGCGCCTGAATTATTGATCACATCCTCCGCATAAGCCAAGGCTTGCGCACCGGAAATACTTCCGCCATCTGCGGTTGGTAATTCAGATTCATTGTAATAGCCAGTATAAAACAGGAACATCTTTACCAATTCTGCCTCTGCGGCATATTTACTTAATCGGCCACGCTCCGGACTTCCTTCGGCCATCAGCTCAATACCATCAAGCATATCCTGAGCCGCTTGTGCATACACCAACTTGGGTTCTGCCTGCGTCATTCCTACCCAGTCTTCCCCCGCAATTGGCGAGGTGATTAAGGGTACATTTTCAAAAAACCGAAGCAATTCATAGTAGTAATGGCCGCGTAGAAAGGTGGCTTCACCGAGGAAATTATTGCGGTCAGCTTCTTCCGACTCGTTGAACTCAATGCCTTCATATTTAGATAATAACATGTTGGCACGAGAAATTCCACGATAATTTTTCTTCCACAAACCACGAGGGGTATCTTCCTCTGCACGTGCCTGGAATCGGGAAAGGTTTTGCCAGGTAAGCATATCACTTCCTGATCCCCCACCGGCATACATATCATCCGAAAGAAGATCGGAAACCATAGCTAAGGGATGATAGGATTGTGCATAATCGGACCGAAGTGGTTCGTATATGGCGATAAGGGCCATATAAGCATCCGCACGATTTTTGTAAAAAGTATCCTCTGTCTGTGCATTGGTAGGGTCAAAGTCGAGCCAATTCTGACATCCCGTCAGCAGGAGACCGCCCATTATTAAAGCGAAAAATATAGACTTTATTTTCATGTCAGAACAATTAAAAATTAAGGTTAACACCCATCATGACAATTCTTGACTGTGGGTATCCCCCACGATCCATTCCATAATTAAAAATATCGAAGCTCGCCAACTCGGGATCATAGCCACTGTAACCCGTGATCGTAAAAGCATTTTGTACCGAGGCATAAATTCGTGCCCGACTAAGGCCAGCTTTTGAGGAAATAGCCTCCGGTAGCGTATAGCCTACCTGAATATTTTTGACACGCAGGTAATCCCCTCTTTCCAGGTGAACCATGTCATTCAGTCTGGTATAATTTCGGTTAGGGTCTTGATGGGTCATTCGTGGGTAGGAATTCGTTGAGCCTTCGCCGGTCCATCTGCCCAAGGCCGCACCACCGTAGTTTTGCATATCGAGGTCACCTCGGCGCATAACATTGGCAATATCAAATCCGGCAGCTCCCTGAAAGAAAATACTGAAATCAAAATTCTTATAATTAGCATTGAAGGTCAGCCCAAAGTTCCAGTCTGGCACAGGATTTCCAATGTCTGTTCTATCTTCTTCACTGATGGTCCCATCGCCGTTAATATCGACAAAAATGATATCACCAGGTTTGGCTTCTGGCTGAATCGGCTTCCCTTCCGCATTCACATAATTGTTAATCTGTTCCTGATTCTGAAATATTCCTGCGGTTTTGTATCCGAAGAAGAAAGGCAAAGCATGCCCTTCGGCCATCCGCATATTTCCTGTGTGAACGTGAGGGGCTCCACCATCAATGTATCCATTTTGGTTCGCAACCTCGAGCACTCGGTTTTTATTGTAGGATACATTACCCGTAATATCATAGGTGAAATCGCCTGTCTTTTTACCATAGGTGATATTTAATTCCACCCCCTGGTTCTGTACCGTTCCCATATTGAACAGCGGGCTCTCCATGCCCAAATAATCAGGAATTGGTTTTACGCCCAATAAATCCCTGGTGGTTTTCGAATAATATTCCGCCGTCATCTGAATACGATCTTCAAGGAAACCGAAATCCAATCCGATATTTGCCTGCTCAGAGGTTTCCCATTTCAAATCTGGATTAGACATTCTATTGATGGCAATACCATTAATGATGTTATCATTGACCGTATATCCATAAGCACGATTTGCCAATGACAAGTACCCAAAATCACCGATATTCTGATTTCCTACTTGTCCCCACGACGCCCTGATTTTAAATAAGTTAATGGCCTTTATATTCGAGAAAAAGTCCTCATTGGAGACCGTCCAACCCCCTGAAACCGAAGGAAAAGTACCAAACTTGTTATTATTTCCAAAGCGCGAAGAACCATCATGTCGTAAGGTCGCCTGCAACATGTACTTATCCTTATAAGAGTAGTTGGCACGACCGAAGAAAGACGCCAATCGGTTTCTCCAGAACCAGCCATTGGATTTCTGGGTGTCATCATTGGCACCATTTTCCAGCCAGCCATAGTACCAGCCATTAGGGTTGATATCGTTCCGGGAACCCCAAGTCCCCTTTCCGGTATATTCCTGAATTGTATTTCCGACAATACCGGAGAAATCGTGCCCATTTACACTCTTATTATAGCTAATGACATTCTCCCACTGAAAGCCGACATTATCATTCATCTCCTGCCAGGCAGAACTGTTTCTGCTCATATTATCCACATTCAAATACTGCATTGGCTGATATCCCCGACCAAAAGAGTTGTAGAGGTCAAGTCCCATATCAGTTTTGAACTTCAGTCCAGGTAATAAATCCACCGTCAGGTAGGCGTTACCAATAATATTTCGATCATTATGGGCATTGTAGGTATTTTCAAGCATTGCCATCGGGTTACCAATCTCCCGAAGGTTCTGATTGGAAATCCCATAGTATTGACCGTTGCTATTTTTTACCGGATTATAAGGCAAACCATCATAAATTGCGCTGGTTTCAGGATTGGTAATCAAGGACGCCGTGATAGGGTCATGCAAAAAAGTCGCATTGAGAATTCCCCCAAAATCACTCTGTTCAGAAATTCCCGATGATGATTTTGCGGCAATGGTTAAATTCTGCCCAAAAGTAACCCTACTGCTTAATTTGTGTTCGGAATTCAATCGGAAGGTAATCCTGTCGAAATTCGACTTATCAGCATTACCCACAATTCCCTGCTGACCAAAATATCCAAGAGAAATGGCAAAAGTAGACACTTCATTTCCGCCACTCAAACTTACTGCATGGTTTGAAATTGGTGCGGCATTACGGAAAACTTCATCCTGCCAGTTGGTGTCCGCATAATCTCCAAAACTTGAAGGATGGAAAATAGGCGAAGTGGCACCATCATTATAACCCGCCTCATTGTGCATAGTCATATACTCACGTGCATTTAAGGTTGATACCTTTTTCCATGGGCTCTGAACGCCAATATAGCCATCGTAAGAAACCTGTAGCTTCCCTGAAGATCCCTTTTTGGTGGTCACCAAAACAACACCATTTGCCGCCCGCGAACCGTAAATTGCAGCGGAGGCCGCATCTTTCAACACCTCCATAGAGGCGATATCATTGGGGTTGAGAAAATCAAGACTCCCCACCTGCATTCCATCAACAATATATAGGGGCTGAGAATCGCCATTACTACCAATTCCACGGATCTTTACAGATATCGCTCCGCCCGGAGCCCCTGAGTTGGTGGTTACATTCACACCAGCGGTGCGTCCCTGAAGGGCTTGATCAACTGTCGCTACGGGAGTCTGTGCGATTTCCTCGGACTTGATCGAAGCAATTGCGCCCGTAACGACACTTTTCTTCTGAACACCATAGCCCACGACCACCAGTTCCTCCAAGGTTTCAACATCTTCCTGAAGTACAACATCAAAGGTACGCTGATTCCTGACCTGAAATTCTTGACTCTTATAGCCCACGAATGAAATTAGAATAGTACTCTCATCGCTTTGAACTTGCATACTGAACTCACCATTTATATCGGTGATGGTTCCATTGGAAGTCCCCTTTTCAATGATATTAACCCCGAGAATTTCCTCACCATCGGGTGCAACTATTTTACCTGAAATAGGCAAGCTTTGAGCGAGTGCATAATTGGATAACATCCAACATATAGAAAGAAGAAAAAATGTCTTTCGTTGATGCCTCGCCATTGGATAGAAAAAATTTTCCATGACTTAAATTTAGTGTAAAAAGATGTGCAGCTGCTTCTACAAAGATAGAGGAATACCATCCTTTAATCCTAAAGAAAATTTTTGATCAAAAATCAATTTTACTGAAAATTACAACATAAAAATGAATTACATTTATTCATAAGTCATTGATTTTAATTGATTTAACTATTCTGCAAAAAATCTTAATTACACGCTAAAAAACATGGGTTACATTCAAAACACCTGCTAATTCACACGCCACTTTGGGATATTAACATCGCCAAAAACCATCACTATAATATGCATTTAATTGTATATTAATTTTAGTATATCCCACCTATGTAAATCATCAAAAATAAAACCAGTACTAATATAGACATGGAAACAACTTCTTGTCTTTTCTAATTGTACTTTTCCAATCAAGAACCCCTCTGAAGTAAAATCGAGGGCTATTCAATTTTTTGAACGGACAGAAAGTTGCCTCGTGGTCTATAATATGTTTGAATCCTATTTTTTCATATAGTGCCGAATAGGAATGTATCTGATGGGATGGATCTATCAGTTCATTTTTTTATTGAAGAGGTTCTGGGAACAATAATAACAGTTGCTGCTGTATCTGTAATCTACAAGCCAGAAAGCGGTCCACTAATGATAAAATTGGGCTGTCGAATATTTTTATACCTATCGGCACGGACGTTGCATGCAACATCGCTCTCGCGGTAGAAATCATGTTTTTGATTGGGCTGATGGTATATTTCCGACAGGCTATGATAAAATTCAACGATTCATTACCCAAATTTTTCAGTATGCATTGTAAAAGCTAAACCCCTGCCCTCCCACTATAATTCTGGATACTCAACTGGCTTTGAACAAATGACCAAAATACTGAAGCTTTCCCCGTTGAAAAATACTTTCATTGCCTCGGCATTGACCAAAATTAAATCCCGAATTCGAAATCAGATTCAAGCTTGAGAGGCCTTCGATAAAGAAATGTTAGGCTGGTTTTCATGACCTTTCTAACAATGGTCATCTTCATCAAGCTAAAGTAGCGCATCCCGTATTAACCACTTGGTGTTTTTATTGCCCACAGGATAATGAGATTAGATGGATGATTATTGAACACTCAATGAGCATCAGTAATTTTTTGACGGCAAAATGAGGTGCTTTTAAGGTACATCATTTTTAGCTTTCCTTGCTCAACCGAACTTCATGAACCTCTTTATTCTTTGAAGAAATTATCGTTTTGTCTGTAAGGGTTACAGCACAATACTTTGTATATTCATTCCCATAATGGCAGTGTAAAATCTACTATGAGCGCGATTAAAAACTTAAAATTCGCATTGATCATTTGAAGCTTAAGCACACTCCAAAGCTCCTCGATATTTGAACCACTGAAATAAACATTTCTATGGTTGATCGTAGCTGTGGTTTTTCTCCAACCGGTGTTGGTAATTACCTTAAAAATTGCCTCACCCAAGTGCTGTTTCAATTTTT
Organism: Persicobacter psychrovividus; assembly: GCF_036492425.1. Classification (NCBI taxonomy): domain Bacteria; kingdom Pseudomonadati; phylum Bacteroidota; class Cytophagia; order Cytophagales; family Persicobacteraceae; genus Persicobacter; species Persicobacter psychrovividus. The sequence continues at coordinate 19,822 of NZ_AP025294.1, read as the reverse complement.
TCTGGTTACAGGGAAAGGGGGTAGCGATTTTGAATGAGCGTTGCCCTACCCGCTTTTGCGGCCTGTATATGGATGATGTATCGCCATTTTGTGATGATAAATCCCCAAAAGGGTGCGAATGAATGTGCAAATTTGTAGTCATTATTAATGATTTTTTCGACCACTATGAATAGGAAAGAATTTTTGAAACTTTCTGGTATGTTTTCCGCGGCGCTGGGATTGAGTCCCGTTTTAAGCGCATCAGGAAACAGCAAGCCAGCGCCTTTTGATTCTGTGAAAATTCCGCCAATGGCGAGTAATTTATTCCCGAACTTGGATTTAGCCCGATTTATGTTCAGCAGGTCTGGGGCTTTTTTATGCGTCAATTTTAAGGACAATAATCCACAAAAAAGATTAATGATTAAGTCCCTCAGATATGAGGCCATTCCCTTCGCCTGGAACAAACACTGGGCAGGAGATTATTATGAAATTGCGATTTATAAAAATGGCACCCCACTAAAATACGAAATTGACTATCAGCCGTGGGCACTGAATTTATTGACTGATGCAGGCAAAGTTTCGGTGTCTTATATTGATGATTTTACCATGTATTTGGGAACGGATGCCGCGCTTGAAATTCGACTCATTCCGCTACAGCCCTATTTATGGATCAATCCGCTGGAGGAAGGAAAGCATTTGGAATTAAGTCCAAATCCCGGTAGAATGTTCCATGCGATAAAAACGGACTCAAATACCAAATACGAAGTGGCCTACGACGGTCCAAAACGCAATGCAGATGTAACGATCAAATACCTATCATTCATTGCTGAGCATGGTGGCGTAGGCTTTGGCTTCCGGGAAAACAAATACCAGACGAAATGGGAAGAAAAAATTCCTGACAGAAAAAAAGTCATTGCTGACAATAAAGCATTGATCATGGATTGGATGTCAAAAATGCCTCAAGTCAGGGAAGATCTGATCCCCGCTACAAAAACAGCTTGGTACTTATTATATGCCTTTCAGGTAGCCCCCGCTGGCCACTATACCCATCGGACTATTTTATGTTCAAAAAACAGTTGGCTGACCAAAACTTACGGATGGGATAATTGCTTTCATGCCCTTGCTGTGGCATCTGCAGACTTGGACCTCGCCTATGGGCAACTTCATGTATTTTTCGACAATCAGCTTCCTAACGGAAGCATCCCTGATAGTGTCTCAGATTTGAATGTCAACAACTATTGTATTAAGCCTCCAATTCAGGGTTGGACCATTAAGTTGTTCCTCGAAAAATTTGGTTGGGATGCCAACGCCGAACATCTCAAAAAGCTTTACGAACCTTTGGGTCGATTAACAGATTTTTGGTTTAATTTCAGAGATGACAACAAAAATGGAAGGTGCCAATACCAACATGGCAATGACAGTGGCTGGGATAATTCCACTGCATTTATTGATGCCACACCTTTGGAGGCTGCCGATCTTTCTGCCTATTTAGTCCAGCAACTTGAAATTTTAGAATTGATCGCCAATAAACTGGGGAGGCCGCAGGATGCCGTTCAATGGAAAGCTAAAAAGGAAAAACAACTTGACCTGCTGCTTACCACTTTTGTAAAAGATGATCACTTCGTGAATTTCCATGCAAAAACCGGACAGGTGAAAGAGACCCAGTCGTTGCTCAACTACATTCCATTGATTCTTGGCAAAAAGATCCCCAAGAAAATCCGCAAAGCCTTAATTAAGGATTTACAGCCCGGAGGGGATTATCTCTCCGATTATGGGTTAGCTTCCGAGTCCGTAAATAGCCCCTACTATGAAGTAGATGGGTATTGGCGAGGGCCAATTTGGGCACCACCAAACTACCAGATTTTTACCGGGCTTATAGATGCCAAAGAATTTGAGCTGGCCAAAGAGATCGCAGAACGCTACTGCAGGTGCTATAAGGAAAATCCGGTTTTCAATGAAAACAACAATGCACTGACAGGTGAAGGCTTGCAAGCACCGGGAGTCAGTTGGACCGCTGCGGTATTTATTTTAATGGCCACATATCTTGGCCAACAGTCCTCATAATATTATGGTGCTTTCCTTCACAAAAGGAAAGCACTTTCTATATTATTCACCTCCTCGTCAAACGCACATAAATAATCAGCATGCTACATTTAATCCTCTTCATAGGTGTTTTCTTTGGAGCTTCAAAGGAGCCACAGAGAAAAACCATCACACACGGAAAAATACGCATCCACCTCAATGTTGATCTTGGCGGCAGAATTGACCAAATCTGTTATAATGAACAACCGCTCCTTTTTCCGGCAAAAGAACACCCTGAATACAACGGGTCAGTATGGTGGCCAAGCCCTCAAAAGGACTGGCACTGGCCGCCCCCCACAAGCATCGACAAAAACCCTTATAAACTCACGAGGGAAAATGGACTTATTCAATTGCGAAGTATTCCGGGGCCCGAAAGTGATCTTCAACTGAAAAAAACAATCCAGCTGTTGAACGACCATCAAATCCGATTGATTTATGAAGCCACAAACATTGGCAAACTCCCAAAAAAATTTGGACATTGGGAAGTCACCCGCCTGCCCAAGGGTGGACGCGTAATTTTCCCTGTCGGTGAACTTTTAGCGAAGAAAGAGCACCCCAAATTGAGGAGCAGCCTCTTTTTTAATGACCCTGATTTAATCCCTTCGTGTATAAATAAAAATGAAAAATGCTTCAATATAGAAATTTCAGAAAAGACCGCCTGCATTCCACAGACTGATAAGTATAAATTACTTGCCGATGCATCTGAAGGATGGGCTGCCTACCTCAAGGATGGGCTATTGTTGGTCAAGCGTTTTAAGGACACCCCTATCGCCGAGCTTCCCCCAGAACAAGGGGAAGTTGAACTGTTCGTTAATCCAAGTCTGAACTTTATTGAACTTGAGCAACATGGCCAATATCAAAAGGTATTGCCTGACCACACCAGTATCTGGGTTGTTGATTGGTATATTCTTGAATACCCCTCTGCCCTATCGCAAGATGTTAAAGCCATTAAAGAATTTATTAATAATAACATTCACCTCATTTCTTCTTATTAATCATGAATCAGCTCTTTTACGCTTTATTGTTTATATGCTCATTTTCTTTACCTGATAAAAAAATGATTCTCCCACTTTATCAAGGACTACCACCAAACAGCACCGAAATAAAAGGAGGCGAGATCCAGGAACAAAGTGACCAAATCCTGAAAATATCAAATATTCAGCAACCTACTATTGAAGTTTGCCTCCCTCCTGCCGATCTCGCAACAGGGGAAGCCGTGGTCATCTGCCCCGGCGGAGGCTATTGGATTTTAGCCTACGATATTGAAGGAACGGATATCGCCGAGACTTTAAATAAAAAAGGGATCGCTGCCATCATCCTCAAATACCGGTTGCCTACAAGTCACCAAAGCAAGATCAGACATCAATCTTCACTGCTCGACGCGCAACGCGCTATTAGAATGGTACGCCAGCATGCCACTGCCTGGCATATCAACCCTCAGAAAGTGGGCATCATGGGATTTTCTGCCGGTGGCCATTTAGCATCAACAGCCGCAACACAATTTGACGAAGGCAATCCCGAGGCGATAAAGCTCGTAGACCGGTACTCTTCAAGGCCTGATTTTAGCTTACTTATTTATCCTGTCATCAGTTTTCACGACCAGTACACCCATCAGGGATCAAGGAAAGCCCTGTTGGGCGAGAACGAAAATGACGAATCGCTTCAGCTTAAATTCAGTGCTGAACGGAATGTAACCACGAATACCCCACCCGCATTTCTTGTACATTCCACCGACGATACGGGCGTGCCTTGTGAGAACAGCATCAATTATTTTAATGCTTGCCGCAAGAACAACATCGATGCAGAGCTTCATCTTTTTCCTGTCGGTGGCCATGGCTTTGGTCTTGGCAAAGCATACCCAGGCTTGGACTCGTGGACTGATCTTGCCATAGAATTCATTCACAGAGTAACCTCAACAGCACCGCAGTAAAATAATGAGACCTCCATTGAAGCCGCTACATATAGCGGCTTTTTTTGTTTCACACAAACTGTACTGAGCAGCCTTCAACGGCAAAATCCGCATAAAAAAGGTATTCACTATCAAAATGATAGTGGGGTTGCCAATTTTTATTGGCGAAACAGTTATTTTTTAAGACAATTTGTTTTGTTTGCCAATTTTTATTTCCAAATTGCTATCAAATTGATAGTCACATGAGCCAACACGAAAAAGTAAGGGATATTCTTTTGCAGCGAAAGGAAGTCCTTAAAATGAAGCATCTTGCCAAAATTGCCAATATCAATGAATCGACATTGAGCAAGTTTATGAATAATCAGCGAGAGCTGAATGAGGAACAAGTAGAGTCCATCATTCAGTACCTTGAAGAATTCTATAACTTCGACAGGAACGATATTGACGACCGCGCAAAGATCATTGCCATTTACAACAATAAGGGCGGGGTTGGAAAAACGACCATCTGTCAAAATATTGCTGCGTTTTTCAATATTCTTGGGAGCCGTGTGTTGCTCATTGATGCCGACCCTCAGGGCAACCTGACCGACTCCGTTTTAGGGGAGGAACCTTTGGATGATTACGAGGAAGGAAAAATCAAAGACTTCTATTACGCTTGTGAATCGACGGCGCTTGAGTTGGAAGGCAAGTCAAATCATAGCCCAGTGAATATTGCGGAGGTGGTCATGCCTGTTTATGAAACCCAGGATATCTCGAAGCGGTTTGATGTGATCCCGACTTTTGATAAATTGGAGCGGTTACAGAGCAGCTTCCCCGACATTGTTTTTGACCAGAGCAGAAACCTGTTTTTAGAAACGCTCAAACCAATTCTCGATGACTATGATTATGTTTTTATTGATGGGGCGCCAGACAAAGGAATTCTTGGGCGTTTAGCCTTAGGAGCCGCCGACCATGTTATTATCCCGGTATGGCCAAACCAGCGTTCAGTAAAAGGTATCAAGAACTTGTATAATATGCTTCCTGTCCAAAAGCGAAGTGAGAACTATAATCTTGGGGCCGTGATGAATTCCATTTTCACCACCTTCAAATTCTTCCGAGATGAGATGCAGGCTTTCCGAGAAAATATGCAACAGAGTTTACCTGTTTTTGATCAGAGCATCCGAATGAATCTTCATATTGCCCAGGCAAGTTTATTGCGGGTAGATATTTTCAGGTTTGAAAAATTCTATCGGGGAGACAGTAAATCGCCATCAAATGGTTATTCTGACTTTCTGAAATTCGCTTATGAATTAATGATTCGGATGGAATTAATCACCGAGGAATATGCATACAGAGAATTCAAATCTGATTTCAAACAGCTATTGGAAGCAGACGCCGTTCAACCTATTTATGCAGAAGACTACGAAGAAACAGAATTATAATCATGAAGAATATCAATAGGCTTACCAGTGCCGTCAATAATAAACGGTCGCAGCAAACGGTAAAAAATATTTCTCCGATCAAGAAGGAGGAACAACATACATATAAAGACCAAATCAAACTGCATCCTCAATTAAGAGAGTGGGGAATTCAGCTCAACGAAGTTGAACGCAGCCACCTAAAGGAAGCGATTGTTAAGGCGAAAAAAGTGCTTGACCCACTTTTGCTTGCTGAAATCGATGGACAGGTTGTATTGGTTGATGGGCATAACCGTTACGAAATTATTCAGGAGCTGGATTTACCACATGCCGCCTGGGATGTCGCATTGTTGCCGTGGATCAAAACGGCCCAGGAAGCGATTGACTATATGGTAGAGCTGCAGCAGGGACGAAGAAACTGGACCAAGCAAGACCTTAGTTTTATCCGTGGACAAGCCTATGCACATTTGAAAGATGCCAAACAAGTCGCTCAACAATACAAAGTAGGAGAGGCCACTGTTTTTCGTGATTACAATTTTTTCAAGGGAATATCCAAGGCGCCTAACGATGTTCGCGTGGCCTACTTACATAGTCATGATTTTACAGAAGAGCAATTTTGGCTCTCCAAGGTAGGTATGGGACAGTGGCAGAAATTAGGTCAAGAGGAAAATACTACCTATGAAATGTTTATTGATGATTTGTTTGCGCAAAAACCTAAGAAAAACAAAAATACGGTAGTCAAGCCTTTCAATGCGATTAAAAAACTGAATCAGTTAATAGAGAAAGATTTGCGCTCTTGTGCAGACATTAATATTGAAACCGAACAAGAACAGGAGGTCATGCGCACCACTATTGCCAATTTAGAACGCCTCGTGGCCGAACTAAAAGGTAAGGTAGAATAAGCCCGACTGAAAATCATGATTAAAATGTACCGTACTTTTGTTTTTTTTGCGGCAAATCAAGCTACTAAAACAAAAGTACGGTATTTTTATGCGATAAGACTTCAACATCACTTTGATAGAATTAAATTTTAAATCAAAATCAATTAGACTTATTATCTATTTATATATTAATAATTAGGCGGGTGTAAAGAGGTTATTTTGAGTATTTTAGGTAGGCCAATTAAAACAAAAGTACGGTTTACTAAAACAAAAGTACGGTATACTAAAGCAAAAGTACGGTTTACTAAAACAGATGTACGGTAATATTAAAACAAAAGTACGGTAACTAAAACAATTGTACGGTACCGTATTTTTGTTTTATTTTTGAGTTTTAGTTCAAAATCAGTTTAAAAAAACAAAAATACGGTTATCTTTGAGTAAGATCGCAGAATTTTTTATTTGATGGAACTTACGAAAGACCTGATTTCTTTAAATGCCAAAGTGCAAAAGCATAATGACCTTATCAAGGGCAAACAGAACTCCCTATCTGCCATGCAGAATAAGATGATTCTGTATGCGGCTATTAATACGGTACGTGTGCTAAAAGGGGAGCAGGAGGCGCATTTTGAGGAGCCTTTGGGAAAAGGCAAGGGGAAGTTCATCAAGCTTGACAGTTGCTTTATAGCGGGTGTGAAGAGCTCTTCACAAATATCAGGTCAGCAGATGAAGAATATGCGCATTCAGCTGGGCGATTTAGCTTCAACGACCATCTCCCTTTTTCAGGAGGGAACCAATAACCGAATGTTTGGCAGGCAATTTCCGATAGCGGTGGATACCCTTGGAGAGATTGAAAGGGATGGTAATTTAAAAGAAGTGCGTGGTGATGGCGGATTGTATTTACAATTGCATGACCATATCATTGAGCAATTTAAAATTGCCTACGAGGAGGGCAATTTTACACAATACTTATTAAAAAACGTTTATTTTCTTTCCAAAGGACACTCATGGGCGCTTTACGAACTGTGCCGAATGGAGCTTAACCAAAAGCACCGTGCCGAGCTTACCATGACTTGGAATGTGAGTGTTTTAGCAGACCGTATTTGCAGTAATAAATACCGTAAGAAAGATGGTTCCCTGTGGTATAGTCAGTTTAAAACCAGGGTTTTACTGCCGTCTATCGATGATATTAATGTTGATGAAAACTGTGATATTAATATAGAGTTGGTCAAGGAAATAAAAAAGGGAAGATCAGTGAACGAGGTGGTCTTGCACTTTGGAAATTATGCCGAGCAAACTGCCGTACCTGCCCGATCAAGTAAGCAACAGGTGGTTTTGGATGGAGAGATTGAGCTGATCCTTTCCCGAATTTTTGATCAGTCAAAAACAGGGCTCAAGACCATCAAGGTATATATTAAAAAGGACCTGGCCAAGGGAATAAGCAAGGCTCAGGTGATTGATTTTCTGACCGAGCTGGAGGTTCGCAAGGACAAGATCAAAGGCAAGGCGGCCTATTACCACAAAATGGTGGCGCAAGAGCAGCTGAAGCCTGATAAGGCGCAAAAAACGCTCGCATTTGACACCAAAGCACCAGATGCTTCTGCGGCTTTTCAGCAAAATAACCAGAAGCGCCAGCAGGTGCAGGAGGAAAGGGTGCAGGAGGAACAGTATACAGAGGTTATCCGATCATTATTTCGGCAGGAGCTTGATACCGTATTTCTGTTTTATTTAAATGAATTCGGTGATTCCCAACTTTCACAGTTTGAGGAATACCTGAAGGTCGATTCTCCTTTTAAGCGTAAACAACTTGAGGGAAAACAATATGGTGATGAAGTTTATGACCGCCAGTATGCCCGTTTTTTAGCAGGGAAGGGGGAAAATCCATATCATCACGATCTGATCACCTGCTCTTTGGATGCGGATAAAATTCTGGCATTATTCCGCAAATATAACCGTCAGGATATTTTAAATCGAGCAGAAGGTACGGTCGTTTTATAACCATGGTGCTGTTTTGGGAATACAGTGGCGATTGCCACGGAAGAGGTGCATTACCGTACTTCTGTTTTTTTTAGAATATTTCGAGCTTACTATTATTCAGGTGAGATGCAGTGTTGCGCTGCTTCAACAAACCATCAGCCCTGAAAATTAATTTTTATAGCACAATGAAAGATACAGCCAAACAAGATGAAAAAATCGCAAAGATGACCTTTGCATCAGTTTATCCGCATTATCTTGCCAAAATTGAGAGAAAAGGCAGAACCAAAGAAGAACTGCACGAAGTAATTCGCTGGCTCACGGGTTATTCTGATGATCAGCTGCAGGAGCATATCAGTGGAACCGCAACTTTTAAGGCCTTTTTTGAAAATGCTGAATTGAATGTACATGCTTCCAAAATCACAGGATCAATTTGCGGATACAAGGTGCAGGAAATTCAAAACCCACTAAGCCAACAAGTAAGATATTTGGATAAGCTCGTGGATGAATTAGCCAAGGGGAAGAAAATGGAAAAGATTTTACGAGCAAGTTCATAAAGCCCTAATTCTAAAATTTGGCGACCCAAAGCATCAGATATTTGTCTGACGCCATTTTTGGGTATCGAGGATCAGCCTTGATCAATACATCGAAGTAACACAACTTAAAACATTCCCGCAAAAAAAACACTTTATACCTGTCATAAGACTGAATCTCGTGACAAGCCTATCGAACTGAAAGCCATCTCGACATGGTGCATTTCACCACGCCAACACGCCGTCAAGGACACATCAATTATTGAAATGGCAAATTTACTCCGTGATCTATACGTGGGGGTATCAACCAATAAATTGCCTAAGAATATTCTCACGATTATTGATGGAAAATCATCAAATAGGGAAGGAGGCTTATGAGCTTTAAATCTTGCCTACAGATTATTTCATATTCAGATATTGAAATTTTATTTTCAGATAAAAGTTGATGAATATCGATGAATATATAAAGTTTTATTTCTTGTATTTAATTAAAATAATATTTCAAATACTGTAAAAAAATTTATTTTGTATTTTTTAAACATTCATATTGATAAGTGATTTTATATGGAAATTATTCGAATTACGGCGTTCTCAGCCAAATAGGGTGGTTCAGAACCATTTGATAACCACCCTTGAAACTGAGGCGAAACGTTGTAATTCGGAGGACAAACTATATTCTACATAGAATCACATGAGAAAATTCAATTTACTATTACTCATTGCATTCTTTTGTGTAGGCTGGGATGCCAATGCACAAAAGAAGCCCAATATTTTAGTGCTCTGGGGAGATGACATTGGTTGGGCCAATGTCAGCCTTTACAACCATGGGATGATGGGCTACAAAACGCCCAATATTGATCGGATTGGCAAGGAAGGCGCCATGTTTACGGACTGGTATGCACAGCAATCCTGTACGGCTGGGCGGGCGGCATTTATCCTCGGGCAGCACCCTTTCAGAACGGGTCTACTGACCATCGGAATGCCAGGTTCCAAACAGGGTATTCAGGAAAATCAGCCAACCATCGCTGAAATACTCAAACCACATGGTTATACTTCGGGGCAGTTTGGGAAAAATCACCTCGGAGATCAGGACGAGCACCTGCCGACAAATCATGGCTTTGATGAGTTTTTCGGCAATTTATATCATTTGAATGCTGAAGAAGAGCCAGAAACTTATTACTACCCAAAGGATCCTGCATTTAGAAAAAATTATGGACCTCGCGGGGTAATTCATTCCTACTCTGACGGTAAGGTGGAAGATACAGGCCCACTGACCAAATCGCGGATGCAAACCGTGGATGAGGAGTTTATGCAGGCTGCTTTGGCTTTTATTGAAAAGGCCCACAAAGATGGAAAACCATTTTTCGTTTGGCTGAATGCCACGAGAATGCACGTATGGACCCACCTGAAGGATGAAAGTGAAGGCGTAACAGGTATTGGTTTGTACCCTGATGGTATGGTGGAGCATGATAAAGCAGTGGGGGTAGTGTTGGCTAAACTTGAAGAGCTTGGCATTATCGACAACACCATCATTATGTACTCAACGGATAATGGGGCGGAAAAATTCACCTGGCCCGATGGCGGTTCTACGCCATTTGCGGGAGAGAAAGGAACCACCTGGGAAGGCGGTTTTCGGGTGCCCTGTATGATTCGCTGGCCCGAGGCGATCAAGCCTGGGACGGTTTATAATGACATTTTCTCACATGAGGACATGATGCCAACTTTGGCTGCTGCGGCAGGGGAACCCGAATTGGTGAAAAAAATGTTGAAAGGATATAAAGCCAATGACAAGACCTTCAAGGCGCACCTGGATGGCTATAACCTGATGCCTTTCTTTCAGGGCAAGGTGAAGGAAGCCCCGCGGAAGGAGATCTTTTATTTTGATGCGGCAGGGAATCTCAATGCGATCAGGTACAATAACTGGAAGCTGCATTTCTCCTATATGGAGGGGGCGATCAATGAAGCGTACAGAAAAACACCAAGCTGGCCGCTGGTATTCAACCTAAGAGCAGACCCTTATGAGGTTTCTCATAAGTCTGGTTTATACACAAGATGGTATGCGGACAATATGTGGTTGTTTGTTCCTGCGCAGCAAAAAGCAAGGGAGTTTTTATCCACCTTCAAGGAATTTCCTCCTGTGGAAGGCTCCTCCTTATCCATTGACAAAGTCGTCAAACAGATGCAAACACCAGTCAAGAATTAATCCTTGATGACCAAAGAAGAGGGGCTGTTTTCCAGAAATTGCTCCTCTTTCTTTTCCAATCAATCTTTATCAAAGTGAAATCGATATGTTTCTGAACCGACTGAAATTAGTAGTGGCTTTCTTCTGCTTTCTACTGACTTTTCATGCCGCAATTGCTCAGGAAGGGGATAACAATGCACAGGCCAATAACCCATTGGCAAATATGACGGCGCTGAATTTCCAGAATTATTTCAGTCCTGTGCTTACCAATTCGCCCTCAGGAACTTACCTGAACAATACTTGGGTACGGTTTGCTACCCCTTTCTTCGATGGCAAAACCATCTTCAGGGTGTCTGCGCCATTAACGACCATCAATACAAAACAAGCCGATGGGACTCAATCGACGGTCAGTGGTCTCGGAGACCTGAATGCATTCATGGCTTATAATTTTGTTTCTTCACCCACAGCCACCGTAGGTATTGGCCCCAATATTACATTGCCCACGGCCACAGATCCCACTTTGGGTACTGAGAAGGTGCAGGCAGGTTTTGCCCTGGTAGCTTTCGTGGCCAAGTCACCGGTTTTTCAGTTTGGAGGCCTGATCACCTATCAGGCTTCTGTGGCGGGAAATGCTGAACGGCAAGACACCAACGGAGGCGCTGTTCAGCCATTTTATTTCTGGCAATTAGGTAAAGGGGCTTATCTGCGTGGGGCACCGATCTGGTTTTTTAATTTTAATGAAGCAGCATACAGTGTACCGATCGGTTTGGGGATTGGAAAAGTGGTAACGCTGGGCAATACGGTGTTCAATTTATTTATTGAACCGCAGTACAGTATGCTATCCGCGGGAGTGCAGCCTCAGCTACAAATATTTACGGGAATCAACCTTCAATTTGTAAAATAATCATGACGACTATAAACTCGATAAATCAGCTTGCCGATAAAATGAATCAGTCGATTGTTGGACAGGAAGCTTTGGTGAACAGATTGATCCTGGTGTTGCTTTCTGAGGGAAATCTCCTGCTTGAAGGTTTACCTGGGTTGGCGAAAACGCGGGCTATAAAAACCCTGGCGCAGGAACTTGATTGTGGCCTGAGCAGGATTCAGTTTACCCCCGACTTACTACCGTCCGATATTACGGGAACAGAGATTTACCAGCCAGATAACGAACAAAAGTTTGTCTTTCAGCAAGGGCCATTATTCAATAATATGATTTTGGCAGATGAAATAAACCGTGCCCCAGCCAAGGTGCAATCCGCTTTGCTTGAAGCCATGGAGGAGCGGCAGGTTTCTGTGGCGGGGAAAACATACAAAATGAACCCTTTATTTATGGTGATGGCCACCCAAAACCCTGTGGAACAGGAGGGAACCTACCCCTTGCCAGAGGCACAAATGGACCGTTTCCTGATGCACGTTTTATTGGATTATCCCGATGATGAATCTGAACTGAAGATCATCAGACTCAACAGAAATGAACAAAAAAAAGCCGATTCAACAGCACCTGCCACAGAGAAAATCCCACAGGAAGTTATTTTCAGCGCCCGAGAGGAAATCAGCAGGGTAGAAATTGCCCCTGCCATGGAGCGCTATATTGTCGATCTGATTTCCGCAACGCGTCGGCCAGAAAAGTACGATCAGCAGCTTGCCCGTTATATCGATTTTGGTGCCAGTCCAAGAGGGAGTATTGCACTCGACCGATGTGCGAGAACACACGCATGGATGAATGAGCGAAATCACGTGACGCCTGATGACATCAGAGGGGTGCTCAATGATTGCTTGCGGCATCGGTTAATCCTGAGTTATGAAGCCAATGCCGATGGGATTACCTGCGATCAGGTGTTGGAAATGATTGCCAAACAGGTGGCAGTCATCAGTTAAAGTCAAGGATATGAGTACAACACGCGAAGATTACCCGAAGGATGTTTTTACTTCAGTCAGGGAAATGTATTTGATGGAAGCGTTGGCCAAAAGCTTCAGTTTTAATAATCAGAAGCATAAAGTAAATTCCCTGTTTGGGGGCAAACATACCTCAAGATCCCGAGGCAGAGGGCTGGACTTCGAAGAGGTCAGGAAGTATGTGAAAGGCGATGATATCCGAAATATAGACTGGAAAGTTACTGCCCGCACGCAGCGTACCCATACACGGGAATTTACCGAGGAAAAGGAAAAGCCCTGTTTGTTGGTTGTGGATCAGTCTTCGGCCATGTTTTTTGGTTCAGAAAAAAGAACCAAAGCAGTTGTTGCTGCCGAGTTGGCGGCCCTGTCTGCCTTTCGGGTGGCGCAGGAGGGGGATAGTGTCGGGGGAGTTATTTTCGGAGATCAGGGGATTGATTTTATCGCCCCACGTCGCGGGAAAAAGAATGTGCTGCGATTGCTCAAATCGATTGAAAAGCGAAATCATGAGCTGAAATTTGCCGATGGCAGCCGGTATGAAACCCTTCTTTCAGAAACTTTTGCCCGTATAAAAAATGTGGTCACCCACGATTTTCTGGTGGTGGTCATCAGTGATTTTCATCGCTATAACCCCAATGTGCTCAAGGTAATTGCGCAGTTGAGTCAGCATAATGATCTGATGGTGGCAAAAGTGATGGATCCCCTTGAGCGCGATATCCCGAATACGAATTTTGTTGTTTCTGATGGGGTAAATCAACTGACAGTGAAGGGGTCGAAATCAGCATTTCAACACGCCTTTACAAATGGTTACGATGAAGGGGTGCTGAATTTTAAAGCGCAGTTGCGGAAGTTTAAAATCCCCTTGCTCACTTTCAATACTGTTGATACAATTCAGGCTCAGATTCAGGATCAGGTCATTAAAAAATAGGTGATGATGGCGGATATTCTTCAAAAAACAGGTGCTTCATCGCCGCAAGTGCATGGGCTTTACGAGCCTCCTATGGTGGCCTTTTCCTTTGATACCATCGGCTGGAAAATCCTTGCTGCAATATTGTTAATGCTGCTGTTAAGCTGGCTCGCTTATCGAATACATCGCTATGTAATTAATCGATATCGGCAGGTGGCCATTGCTGCACTTGAACGGCTTCCTGAGGAAAAACAAACGCTCGATCTTTGGCTGGTAACACTTAAGTCAGTGGCGATCAATGTCTTTGGGCGCAAGGAGGTTGCGTCATTGCAAGGGCGAGCCTGGCTTGATTTTCTGGAATCGACAGGCAAAGAAGTACAATTTGTAAAGTTTGAAAAAGAGATTGCCAAGCAGGTATATCAGAACAAACCACCCGATCAGCAGATGAAAGCACAAATCATCGATAATGCTAAAAAATGGATTAAGACTCATGCCAGAAAATTTTGAATTCGCCTTCCCCTGGATATTTATATTGTTGCCATTACCTTTGTTGGTTTATTGGTTTACCCCTGCGTTCAGAACTAAAAGTGCGGCTATAAAATACCCGATTTTCGAGCATGCGCTACAATATACTGGCGAGCGAAAACGATCGGCATCGGATATCAGAAAACGATCCATCTTCCGGTGGGTTCCCTTGTTTTGCTGTTGGGTTTTGCTATTGGTCGCCATGGCTTCACCCCAGTTAATCGGCAAGCCTGAAATGAAAGTGAAAAACAGCCGTAATTTTTTGATCCTCATTGATATTTCTTTCAGTATGGCACAAAAAGACTGGGAAATTGAGGGAAAGAAAGTTACCCGATGGGAGGCGGTGAAACAGGTAATGCATCAGTTTATTCAGAAACGGGCTGGAGATCGTGTAGGTCTTATTTTCTTCGCTTCCAATGCCTACATTCAGGCGCCATTTACCGCAGACCTGAAAGCGGTTGAAAATTTGTTGGAGGATACCGAAGTCGGTTTTGCAGGACAAATGACACGTATTGGAAAGGGTATTATGAAAGGAGTCAATATGTTTGAAAACGATTCCATTGATTCCAAAGTAATGCTTTTACTCACCGATGGCGTAGACGATGGCACTGACATCCTACCTTTGGACGCTGCCGATATTGCACAAAAGGACAGCATTACCATTTACACCATCGGAATTGGTACCCCTGGGGATAAAAGTGGTGATCTTGATGAAAAAACGCTGAAGGAAATCGCTGAAATGTCCGCGGGTGAATATTTTCTTGCGCAGGATCGGGAAAGGCTGGTACAAATCTATGAGCAGCTCGACCAACTCGAACCCATTGAGTACGAGGAAGAGGAGTATAAACCTGTAACGCTTTTGTACCCTTATCCGCTCGGAATAGCCTTTGGGATGCTGTTGCTCACCACATTGACGATCAGTGTCAGCAACTTCATTCGCTCATTTAAAAATTAATCTTCAGCCATGTATCAGCATTTATTTCCCGTTAATTGGCAAGCTTTTCATTTTCTCAGACCGCAATTGCTGTGGCTGATTGTTCCCTTGTTGCTGACCGTTATTTTTGGATTGCTGACAGTCGCCAGAAAGGAAAAATGGCAGAAAGTTATCGCTCCTCATTTACGACCTTATGTGATTTTGAAGGGGAGCCAGAAGAGTAAATTCCTCATGAATATGTTGATGGGGCTTTTAGGTACACTGATGATTTTGGCACTTTCAGGCCCTGCCTGGAAGAAGATCAACCTGCCTGATAAACAACTCGAAAGTCCCTTTATTATTCTGCTTGACCTATCGCAGAGCATGATAGCCAATGATTTTCAACCCAATCGGTTACAGTGGGCAAAATTTAAGATTCAGGACCTACTTGACCTTGATGTCAGGGCACAAACCGCCTTGATCGGCTATGCGGGAACGGCGCATACTATCGTCCCTTTGAGTGAGGATTATCGCATTATTGACTTGCACCTCGAAGGCATCAAACCGACAATTATGCCATTGCAGGGCTCTGATTTGAACCGTGGATTACAGCAGGTGGATAGCCTTTTGCAAACTCAGCCCTTGAAATCAACAATTTTACTGATGACGGATGAGATTGCCGAGCCGCAGGTAAATCAGCTTCAGCAATATGTGCTCAGTCATGATCATCGTTTGATTGTTTTTCCTGTCGCCACCACTCAGGGAAGTGAAATCCCTCAACCAATGGGTCGGGATGTATTTCGCGATCAGGCGGGTGAGCCTGTCAGGTCTGCATTGCAGCAACAGTGGTTACAGCAATTATCGGGGGTGAAAAATATTGAAGTGGTACAGCCAACCCTTGACAACAGTGATATAGAAAAAATAGCGAAAGCAGTCCGAACACATTTAAAATACAAGGACGAGCCTCAGACGAAGGACGACTGGCAAGACGCAGGTTTGCCCTTGCTTGTCCCTGCGGCATTTTTGCTTCTTTTTTGGTTCAGAAAGGGCTGGGTGCTCTACAGCCTGCCTGTATTATTGCTGATGGGTTGTCAGTCCAAACCAGACTTTCAGTTCAGAGACTTATGGCTTACTCGGGATTATCAGGCACAAAAGCGGATTGCGAAAGGGGACTATGAAGGTGCGGCAAAACTATATGAGGAGCCCATCAGAAAAGGAATTGCCTACTTTAAGGGTGGGGATTATGAACGGGCTATTGCTGCTTTTCAGCAGGATACTTCCACCATGGGACAGTACAATCTGGCGCTTTCCTATTTGAAGAATGGCGACTCGCTTTCGGCGCAGATTTTATTTCAGCAGGTGGCAGAAAATGATTCTTCTTTTGCTCCTGCACAATATTATGAGCAAATGCTTGATCAGTACCTGATGCAATCTGAACGGGCTGTAAATTTGGACAGTGCCACGGAGGTTTCCGAAACGGAACGTGCCAAAAATAAGCAAAATGATAGTATGGAAGATCTTGGTGGCGGTGGTCAGGAGGCCAAGAAGGAGGATATGAAAAAGGAACGCCTTGAAGAAACGGTGGGAACTGATACCCGCAAAGCGAAAGAATTGGATGAAGTGCCAGATGATTTTCAGGCAGAAGACCAAGCGCCTGATAATGCAAAGGTTATGCTCCAGAAGGTGGATGATGACCCCGCCAATTTTCTGAAGAAAAAGTTCAGAATGCAGTTTAAGAAATATAAAAATAAATCCGCCGATGATGATTCGATATGGTAAGCTATTGCCGTCCCTGCAGGTCGGCTTATTGATGGTATTATTGAGCATGCTGGTGTTTCCAGATCGGTCCATGGGGCAGGCACTTTGGAGTGATGTGCAGGTAAATAAGTCGACAATTTTTGTTGGAGAGCCTTTCCAGGTGACCATTGCAGTTTATACCTCTACTTGGTTTACTCGGGGAATAGATCCTGGCAATATCAAGGTTGAAGGAGCCTACAGCATCTACTTCAGGCCAGAAAACACCTCTTTTACAAAAGACGGACAAACTTATGTTGGCGTAAAACTGATCTATAATGTGATTCCCCACAAAGCAGGGCCGTTGATTTTCCCTGCGCTGGATATTACCGTGGAGTCCCCTGCCAAAGGAGATTTCAAGGGTAAAAAGCATCGATTAAAAACTAAGCCTAAAACAGTCACTGTGCGCAACCCACCTGCAAATGTAGAGAGAAAACAATGGATGGTTGCCAATTCGACAGATGTTCGGGAGTTCTGGAATGTGCAAGGGAATCAAGTGAAAGTAGGGGACGTCATACAGCGTAAAATAACGATCAGCGTTTCAGGTACTGTGGCGGAAATGATTCCCGCCGTGGATTTTTTGGGGGTCAATAATTTAAGAATCTACCCTCAGCGAGCGGTTACGAATAATCAAAAAGGTAAGCGCTCCTTCGGTGGTATGAGAACGGAGCAGGTGCAGTACCTTTTTGAAAAAGAAGGGGAGGTCATTATTCCCTCGATAACGGTCAATTGGTTTGATCCCGTTCGAAAGAAACTGTTTAAGAAAACGTTGAAAGAAAAACGATTCACGGTTGCGCCTAATCCAAACCTCGGGATGCTCACCACAACAATTGATTCGCTCGAAAATGCACAAAAACAGTCCATGGGACAGCAAGAGCAAAAAGCAGCGTGGCATTTTTTAGGACTGACCATAAAACAACTGATTGTTATTTCATTGCTGTTATGTCTGGTATTGCTTTTGTTGAATAAGTTTTACCACCCACTGAAAGCAAGGTATGTTGAATATTGGTCTTTGTACAAAAATACGGAGCCATATTATTTTCATCAATTTATGAGCGCATTAAAATCCAACGATCCAAACCTGAAAATCAACAAGCTTTACCTATGGCTCACAAAATTACCGATTGAAATGCCGACGATTGAATGCCTCAATCAAAAAATTAAGGATCAGCATATCGATGCCGAGCAATCAAAGATAGCGCAATATTATGAAGGGAATGAACAGGAGCTGAACCTTGATGCCAATATTTGGAAAGCCGCCAGAAAAGATGTTGTCACAAAGCGGGGAAGAAAAGTTCCGTGGGTGAATCCGTAGGGTGCCCTGATGAGGAGTTCGGCGTGCACTTATGATTTCTCTATTTACATCATGAACAATAAAAGTACCTGCAATGGTTATCTATTTTTTTTCTCAAATCACCAAAATGGTTTGGAACGTTAGATGAAAATAGCCCTTCTTCTTATTTTATATAAACCGCTTTTCTTATCATTTATTAAAGCACCAATGTTCTAAATTGTTGAATAGATAAGGCAGCCTGAAAACCTTTCAGTGCAAACTTAAAGAAAATTTGGTGTGTTGATTTCAGCAGGTTTTCTTTTGCCTTGTAGGACAAGTATATGAGTAATTTATGATTCATTGGGTGCTTTTGGGCCCAAAGTGGTTAAAAGATACAATTATAAACATGCCAAGTGTACTCCTGCAATAGAAATGGGCATAGCGGATTTTAGCTATTTTGGCTTGATTTTGCGCCATGGATCAAAATGGTAATTATTCATATAATCCTGAAATTTGACAATAATTACTTTTTTCGTGTGGCCTTCCAATATGGCAGAGTAACCGTATTCAAAACTGAAATAATAGACCTTATTTTGATTGGTGATATATATTCGGCTGAAAGCTTCAAAGTTGAAACCATGTGCATCGAGGACTTCCTTTCTGACAATCCCCTTGCCCTCAGGAGATAACTTTTTTAAAATCCCGCGATTATGCCTGATGATTTTTAATTGGGTATTTTCAATGGCAAATTCTACCGTTCTGCGGTTATTATGATAAGCTGATCGGCACTTGGCATCACAAAATTTACGGTCAGTCCGTCCTGCTGTTAACCCCTTTAGACAATACTTGCACTCACCTTTATTCAAATTGATCATAAACGCTTTTAATCGTTTCTAAACGTATATAATCCGCAAAGGATATCCGCTGCAGCGTTTGATAAATAAAAAGATGAACAAGCGGATTCGATTAAATAAAGTCCAGGTAGAGGGTAAAGCCTATTTCCACATCATCTACCCCAATGAATATGGCATAAAACAGTTGCTCAAACAATTACCTGATATTCGGTGGTTTGCACCCATGAAATGGGTAATCATTCCTCATAGTAAATACCATATGCAAATGGTTTTTCGACAATTCAAGGGTATCGCCTGGGTGGATGCCGCAAAGGCATTTGAGGGTGAAAATGATAATTCAAATACTTTTGATGGCCTGAGGAATCGATATGAGCGAGAACAAAAACACCTGTCACATTTTGACGCTTTGCAAGCAGTGCTCAATCGGCTTGAGGGGCTAAGGTACAGTTTAAATACCGCAAGGTCGTATATGAGTTGCCTGAGTTTATTTTTTGACACCTTTAAACATTGTGAGCCTAAGGACATTGAACGTCTTGAAATTGAGAAATTTCTTCTTGGACTGGTTCGTGAGAAAAATATCGCTGCTTCTACCCAAAATCAATATATCAATGCCATTAAGTTTTATTATGAGCACATCGAGCAACGAGATTCACAGTACTATCATGTCTCCCGACCTATAAAACCAGATCAACTGCCTAAAGTGATCAGTAAAGATGAGGTTAGCAGAAT